>NZ_LMFL01000005.1:0-104634 GCF_001426805.1 Brevundimonas sp. Root1423 | reverse complement strand
ATCGAGATCGCCCTGGCCAAGGGCAAGAAGCTGCATGACAAGCGCGAGGCCACGGCCCAGCGCGACTGGCAGCGCGACAAGGCCCGGCTGATGAAGGAACGGGGCTGACGGCTCAGGCCTGCGGCGTCGCCACGTCCATCACCGGCTGGGCGTCCAGCACGCCCGGCGTCGAGGCCGTCATATAGGCGTCGATCCCGCCCGGTCCGACCGAGGGCTGGCTGTACTGCTGGATCATCAGCCCCATCGCCGCCAGCAGGGCCGCCATCAGCAGGGCCCACATCGCCGTCTTCCGTTCCTGGGGCGTGAAGACCCCGTTCGACCTACGCATCACAGCCTCCAAAGCTGTTCGATCAACGCAAGCTGGGCGGTACTGTTCCTGGGAGCCAAGGCTACACCCGGAGGCCGGTGATTCGCGTGGCGCGGGAGCCACACTCGCCGCGTCGGCGAGGGGCGTCCGGTCAGGTTTCGATGATCTCGCGGGCGCGGCGGAACACGGCCTCGAACATGGCGGGGGTCAACCGGCCGGTGTTCGTGTTTAGGCGCGAGCAGTGATAGCTGTTCAGGATCACATAGCCGCCCAGGGCCGCCTCTACGCCATGGCCTGGCGGCGCGGCCGTCCCCCTGAGGCCGAGCGCCTTGAGCACATTGCGCCGCGAGACGTCGCCCAGGGTGACGATGACCTTGAGCCGGGGCAGGGCGGCGAGGCGGGCGGTCAGGAAGGGGCGACAGGTCGATTCCTCGGCGGGCAGGGGCTTGTTGCCGGGCGGGGCGCAGCGCACCGCGTTGGTGATCATGCAGTCGACCAGCCGAACGGTGTCGTCCGGCCGCGCCTCGTAGACGCCGGTGGCGAAGCCGGTCCGGATCAGGGTTTCATAGAGAATCCAGCCGGCGCCGTCGCCGGTGAAGGGCCGGCCCGTGCGGTTGGCGCCGGTCCGGCCGGGAGCGAGTCCGGCGACCAGCAGACGCGCGTCGGGATCGCCGAACGAGGGGGCGGGACCGTTGAACCAGTCGGGGTTCTGGCCCTGGTTCTCGCGCCGGTACTCGACCAGGCGCGGGCACAGCGGACAGTCGCGGGGCGGCTCCGGGTTCAGGCTCATTCGCGGTGATCCGTCTCGAACACCCGGCTGGTCGGCTGCGGCGCCGCGGCGCGCGGCCGGCCGATGTCCGGCAGCAGGTCGTTCAGCTCCACGAAGGCGTCGGCCTGGCGGCGCAGTTCGTCGGCGATCTGGGGCGGCTGGCTCTTCGTCGTCGAGACCACGGTGACCCGCACGCCCTTCGCCTGCACGGCCTGGACCAGCCGGCGGAAATCCCCGTCGCCGGAAAACAGGATCGCGTGGTCGATGTGCGGGGCGAACTCCAGCATGTCGACGGCGATCTCTATGTCCATGTTGCCCTTGGTGCGGGTGTGGCCCTGGGCGTCGGTGAAGCGTTTGACCGGCTTGGTCACCACGGTGAAGCCGTTGTAGTCCAGCCAGTCGACCAGCGGCTTGATCGGCGAGAACTCTTCGCCCTCGATCACCGCCGTGTAATAGTAGGCGCGAACCAGAACGGCCTGGTTGCGATACATCTCGACCAGCTTCTTGAAGTCGAGATCGGCGTTCAGCGCCTTGGCCGCGGAATACAGATTGGCCCCGTCGATGAACAGGGCGATGCGATCGGTCGGATAAGGCGTCATGGAAAAGGACTCCGGCGAAATGGACGTCCCCGCCTCCGTCGAAATAGACGACGCGGTCGATCTGGACCTGGCTGTCATCGTCGCGCTGGGCTGCAATGACAAGGGGGCGTGGGCCGACTGTCGCGAGGCGCTCGAGGCCGCCCTGGCCCGCTTCCGGTCGGAAGGGATCGATGTGCTGGCGCGGTCGTCGTGGTGGCGCTCGGCCGCCTGGCCGGACCCCGCCGATCCGCCGTTCCTCAACGGCGTGGTCATCGTTCGCACCGAACACGAGCCTCACGACCTGATGGCCGCGCTGGGCCGGATCGAGGAGGCGTTCGGACGCCAGCGCGGCGCGGCCAACGCGCCGAGGACGCTGGATCTGGACCTGATCGCCTATGGGCGGCTGGCGGACCAACTGGGCGCGCTGATCGTTCCGCATCCCCGCGCGGCGGAGCGCCGGTTCGTCATGGGACCTCTGGCCGAGATCGCTCCGAACTGGCGGCACCCGGCCGGAGGGACGGCCAGGACCCTCGCCGCAGCGGCGATGGTGGGAAGGGACGCCGCGCCCCAGCGCTGACGCCTCATTCTCGCCCATGCGGCGTTGCACAATTGGGCCTGACCCTATAGTTTGTGCGGTTCTCCCCCCGCGCCCGAGGATATTCATGGCTCGCGTCACTGTCGAAGACTGCATCGAGAAGGTGCCGAACCGGTTCNGGCCAGCCCGTGCGCCAGGCCCTGTTCACCCCCCGCGCCCGAGGATATTCATGGCTCGCGTCACTGTCGAAGACTGCATCGAGAAGGTGCCGAACCGGTTCGGCCTGGTTCTGCTCGCGGGCAACCGCGCCCGCGCCATCGCCAACGGCGCGCCGCTGACGATCGATCGCGACAACGACAAGAACCCGGTCGTGGCCCTGCGCGAACTGGCTGACGACATGGTCAAGCCGGACGAACTGCGCGAGACCGTCATCGTTGCGCTGCAACGTGTCGACGAGCGCACCGAAGCCGAGGACGAGGCCGAGATCGTGGGCCTGCTGGCTGAACCCCAGCACATGAACATGGCCGAGGCCGAGCTGATCCGTGCGCTGCAAAGCGACCGCGACGGTGGCCAGGAGGAGCGGTACTGNGAGGACGAGGCCGAGATCGTGGGCCTGCTGGCTGAACCCCAGCACATGAACATGGCCGAGGCCGAGCTGATCCGTGCGCTGCAAAGCGACCGCGACGGCGGCCAGGAGGAGCGGTACTGACGGCGGAACCCGCCAACGGTATCACCATACTGCCGGCGCGGCAGCCCGCGCCGACGCCCGAACCCGCCAATCTGAACGACCCGGGTGGTCCGCGTCCTCACGTGGATCCGGACGACCATCCGCGTTCCACGGTCCTGCGTCAGTTCGAACTGGTCGAGGCCGTGCGCGCCTACGATCCGACGGCGGACGAGGCGCTGCTGAACCGCGCCTATGTCTATGCGATGAAGATGCACGGCTCGCAGCTGCGGGCCTCGGGCGATCCCTATTTCGCCCATCCCATCCAGGTCGCCGGCATCCTGACCGACTACCGGCTCGACACCGCCACCATCGTCACGGCCCTGCTGCACGACGTGGTCGAGGACACCTCGGCGACCCGCGACGACATCGCCGGCATGTTCGGCGAGGAGGTCGCTTCTCTGGTCGAGGGGGTGACCAAGCTGTCACGGCTGGAGCTTCAGGCCGAGCACACGCGCCAGGCCGAGAACCTGCGCAAATTCATCCTCGCCATCTCCAAGGATGTCCGCGTCCTGCTGGTCAAGCTGGCGGACCGTCTGCACAACATGCGGACGCTGAAGCACGTCAAGCCCGAGAAGCGCGAGCGCATCAGCCGCGAAACGCTTGAAGTCTACGCCCCGCTTGGCCGCTCGATCGGCATCCACTCGATCGCCTCCGAGCTGGAAGAGCTGGCCTTCGAACATCTGAATCCGACCGCCCGGACCGCCATCGAACGCCGGCTGGAAGCGCTGAAGCTGGAGCACGGCCGCGCCATCGACGGCGTGTCGCGCGAGGTCGAACGCGTGCTGTCCGAAGCGGGGGTGAAGGCCACGGTCTTCGGCCGGCAGAAGACGCCCTATTCGATCTGGCGCAAGCTGCAGCGCAAGTCGGTCGGCTTTTCGTCCCTGTCGGACATCTACGGCTTCCGCGTCCTCGTCGAGGCCGAGGACGACTGCTACCGCGCGCTGGGCGTCATCCACCGCGCCTGGCCCGTGGTGCCGGAACGGTTCAAGGATTTCATCTCGACCCCGAAGTCCAACAATTACCGCTCCTTGCACACGACAGTTGTCGGTCCGTCTGGCCTGCGCATCGAGATGCAGATCCGCACCGAGGCCATGGACCGCGTCGCCGAGGACGGGGTGGCGGCGCACTGGGCCTACAAGAACAAGTCCTATGGCTTCGACAAGGAGGCCATGGAGAAGGACGGCGGGCGCGATCCGCTGCAGAACCTGCGCCACCTCGTCCAGGTCATCGAGCACGGCGAGGGCGGCGAGGACTGGGTCGAGCACGCCAAGCTGGAGATGTACCTCGACCAGGTCTTCGTCTTCACGCCCAAGGGGTCGCTGATCACCCTGCCGCGCGGCGGCATGCCCCTGGACTTCGCCTACGCGGTCCACACCGAGGTCGGCGACACGGCCGTCGGCGCCAAGATCAACGGCGAACTCAAGCCGATGCGCACCCAGCTCCAGAACGGCGACGTGATCGAGATCGTTCGCGGCTCGAAGCGGGAAATCCCGGTCGACTGGCGCTCCCTGACGGTCACGGGCCGGGCGCGCTCCGCCATCCGTCGCCACATCCGCACCTCCGAGCGGGGCGAGTTCCAGAAGCTGGGACGGGCCACGCTGGACCAGACACTGTCCCGCGCCGGCAAGACTCTCGCCGAGGTGTCGCTGAAGGCGATGCTGGAAACCCTGTCGTTCGCCTCGGAAGAAGACCTGTTCGAGGCCATCGGCCGCGGCCGACTGTCGGCGGCCAAGGTCGGCGAAACCCTGTTCCCGGCGCTCAAGGGCCGGCTCAAGGCCGGTCCCGACCGCAAACGCATCGGCGACGAGCAGGCGCGCCTGTTCGTCCGCGGCGGCGGCCTGACCCCCGGCGTCAGCGTCCATTTCGGCCATTGCTGCTCCCCCGTGCCCGGCGACCGCATCGTCGGCATCCTCGAGCCCGAGGCCGGCCTGACCGTCCACACCATCGACTGCCAGCGTCTGGCCGACTTCTCCGACGACGATTCCGTCTGGCAGGATCTGCAATGGACGCCCCAGGCGGAGCAGGGGGCCGTCGCCTCCGCCCGCATCCGCGCCACCATCAAGAACGCGCCGGGCGTCCTCGGCCAGGTCGCCACCATCATCGGCGAGGCCGGCGGCAACATCCTCAACCTGGTCATGAGCCACCGGCAGCAGGACTTCTTCGACGTCGACATCGACATGGAGGTCGAGGACGCGAAGCACGCCACCGCCATCATGGCCGCCCTGCGCACCAATCCGTCGGTCGACACGGTCGAACGGGCGCGGGGCTAGGGCCTTGCGGCGACGGTGGCGCTCGTTATGACAGCCGCCATGACCTCAGATGACGTTCTCGACGAATTCCGCGGCGCCGGCGCCCTGCGCGAAGGCCATTTCGTGCTGTCCTCGGGGCTGCACAGCCCGGTGTTCCTGCAGAAGAACCTGGTGTTCATGGACGCGGCGCGGTGCGCGCGGCTGTGCAAGGCGCTGGCGGAGAAGATCACGGCGGCCGTCGGGCCCGTCGACGTGGCCATCTCGCCCGCCGTCGGCGGCATTATTCCCGGCTATGAGACCGCGCGCTGGCTCGGCGTGCCCTCGATGTACGTTGAGCGCGAGGGCGGCGTTTTCAAACTGCGCCGCGGCTTCCACGTCGAGCCGGGCCAGAAGGTCGTCATGGTCGAGGACATCGTCACCACGGGCCTGAGCTCGCGCGAATGCATCGCGGCCATCCAGGCGGCGGGCGGAGAGGTGGTGGCGGCGGCCTGTATCGTCGACCGGTCGGGCGGACGGGCCGACGTCGGCGTGCCCTTGGTGGCCCTGGCGACGCTGGACGTGCCCGCATACCCCGCCGACGACCTGCCGCCGGAACTGGCGGCCCTGCCGGTCGAGGACCCCGGCAGCCGCCGGCTGGCGAGCCGGGGCTAGGCGGATGACCGGACGCGTTCGCCTCGGCGTCAACATCGACCATGTGGCCACCGTGCGGAACGCCCGCGGCGGAGTCCATCCCGATCCGGTGCGGGCGGCGCGCGAGGCCCTGGCCGCCGGCGCCGACGGCATCACCGCCCACCTGCGAGAGGATCGACGCCACATCACCGACACCGACATCGCGGCCCTCAGCGACCTGTGCGCCGAGGCCGGACGGCCGCTGAACCTCGAGATGGCCGTCACCGATGAGATGCTGGCCATCGCCCTGCGGCACAGGCCCCACGCCGCCTGCCTCGTGCCAGAGCGGCGCGAGGAGGTGACGACCGAGGGCGGCCTGGCCGTCGCCGGCCACGAAGCCCGCATCCAGCCGGTCGTGAAGGCCCTGGCCGACGCCGGCATCCGGGTGTCGCTGTTCATCGAGCCCAGCCTCGAACACGTCGCGGCCTCCCACGCCGTGGGCGCCCGGGTGGTGGAGCTGCATACCGGCCGCTACTGCCATCTGTCCGGCGACGACCGGGCGGTGGAGTTTGAACGGCTTCAGGCCGCGGCGACGCGGGCGTTCGATCTGGGCCTGGAGGTCCACGCCGGCCATGGTCTGGACTACGTCACCGCCGCCCATATGCTGGCCATTTCCGAGGTCCGCGAGCTGAACATCGGCCATTTCCTTATCGGCGAGGCGGTGTTCGTGGGTCTCACGCCCGCCATCCACCGCATGCGCGCGGCCATGGACGCCGTCGCGTGATCATCGGCGTCGGCGCTGACCTGTGCGACATCCGCCGCATCCAGTCATCGCTCGACCGTTTCGGCGACCGGTTCAAACAGCGCTGTTTCACGGAGCTGGAGCAGGCCCGGTCGGATCGCAAGCCCGACGCCGCGTGGAGCTACGCCAAGCGGTTCGCGGCCAAGGAGGCCTGCGCCAAGGCCCTGGGCACGGGCATGCGGGTCGATGTATACTGGCGCGACATGGGGGTGGTGAACCAGCGTTCGGGACAGCCGACCCTGGCCCTTACCGGACACGCCCTGGAGCACCTGCAAAGGTTGACACCGCCCGGTCACGAACCGCGGATACATCTGACGCTCAGCGACGAGCATCCGTACGCGCTCGCCTTCGTGGTGATCGAAGCCTTGCCGATGTCTTGATCACGTTATACCGATTTCGCCGCAAAGACCGCGGAACAGCGGCTGGGGACCGAACCGAGATGAGCGACGAGCACAAGCCGCACGACGACCACGGCCATGCGGGTCACGACGACCATGCCCCGGCCGCGCCCGACGCGCACGGGCATGACGCCGTGGCCGCGCATCCCGTGGCGGACGACCAGGCGGCCGAGGAGCATCCGGCGGCGGATCACGGCCCCGACGACCATGGCCACGACGAGTCGGCCGCCCACCCCGTCCATGACGCCCACGGTCACGATGACCCGGCGCACGGCCACGACGACCCTTCTGCCGCGCACGCTGACGAACACGCGCATGACAGCCATGCCGCGCCCGTCGTCGCCGCTGCCGCCGGCGGCGCGGCTGTCGCCGCCGCGGCGGCTCCCAGGCCGGTATGGAGCGACGCCGGAGACGCGCCGTTCCAGGACGTCGACAGCACGCCGGTCTACGCCCGTGGCAAGGGCGCCGGGAAGAAGAAGTCCGGCGGCGGTTCCGGCAGCGAGAGCTTCGAGTTCATCAAGACGATCTTCTTCGCCCTGCTGATCGCCTTCGTCCTGCGCGTGGTCCTGTTCCAGCCCTTCACCATTCCGTCGGCCTCGATGGAGCCGAACCTTTACGAGGGCGACTACATCGTCGTGTCCAAATGGAGCTATGGCTATTCGAAACACTCGATCCCGTTCAGCCCGCCGATCTTCGACGGCCGCATCCTCGCCCGGTCGCCCGAGCGCGGCGACACCGTCGTGTTCAAACTGCCGCGCGACGACCGGACCGACTACATCAAGCGCCTGATCGGCCTGCCCGGCGACAGGATCCAGATGGTCGCCAACGTCCTGCACATCAACGGCCAGCCGGTCCGCGACGTCGTGGTCAGCGGCGCCGACGTGACCAATATGTACGGCATGCCCATCGTGCGCATGCGCGAGACCCTGCCGGGCGGCAAGACCATCACCATCCAGGACTTCGGCCCCGGCAACGATCTGGACGACACCCCGGTGTTCGAGGTTC
The DNA here is from genome assembly GCF_001426805.1 of Brevundimonas sp. Root1423. Taxonomy (NCBI): domain Bacteria; kingdom Pseudomonadati; phylum Pseudomonadota; class Alphaproteobacteria; order Caulobacterales; family Caulobacteraceae; genus Brevundimonas; species Brevundimonas sp. Root1423. Next base: position 96,655 of record NZ_LMFL01000005.1, on the reverse strand, counting down.
CGGCCGGCCACTACTTCATGATGGGCGACAACCGCGACAACTCGATCGACAGCCGCGTCGAGCAGTCCCAGGGCGTCGGCCTGGTGCCGGAAGAGAACCTGATCGGCAAGGCCGAGATCATTCTGTTCTCGTGGTCGCCCGGCGCCTCGCTGTGGAACCCGGTCAGCTGGTTCTCGAAGATCCGCCCGAGCCGGTTCTTCACCGTCCTCGACTGATGGCGGCCAGATCCTCGGACCGACGGGCCGAGGCTGTCCGCGCGCTCACGCGCCGCCTGGGCCATGAGTTCAGGGACCCGGCGCTGCTGGACCTGGCCCTGACCCACGCCAGCGTGGGGGAGGGGGCCGAGCGCGACGCCCGGGGCCGACTGTTCGCCGACAACCAGCGGCTGGAGTTCCTCGGCGACCGGGTCCTCGGCCTGCTGGTCGCCGACCGGCTGATGCGCGACCATCCCGACGCCAACGAGGGCGAGATGTCCTCGCGCCTGCACGCCCTCGTCGACAAGGCGACCTGCGCCCGCGTGGCCGAGGCCGTGGGGGTGGGCGACGCCATGCGCCTGTCGCCCGGAGAGGCCAGACAGGGCGGCCGCCGCCGCGAGGGCATGCTGGGCGACGCCATGGAGGCCATCCTCGCCGCCGTCTGGTTCGACGGCGGCATCGACGCCGCCCGCGCGGTGTTCGACCGGACGTGGGCGGAGGAACTCTCCGCGCCGGCGCGCAAATCCCTGACCAACCCGAAATCGGCCCTGCAGGAGTGGGCCCTGGCCCACGCAAAGCCTTTGCCTGTCTACCGTATCGTCGACCGCAAGGGCTCGGATCACGCCCCGACCTTCACCGTCGAAGTCAGTGTGGCCGGACATCCGCCCTTGACCGCACAAGGCCGTTCGCGTCAGGACGCGGAGAAAGCGGCCGCCATCGGCCTGCTGCAGCGTGAAGGCGTGATTTGACCAACCCTGAAAACCAGAGTGCCGGCTTCGCCGCCATCATCGGCGCCCCGAACGCCGGGAAGTCCACGCTGGTCAATCGTCTGACGGGAACCAAGGTCTCGATCGTCACCCAGAAGGTCCAGACCACGCGCTTTCCCGTGCGCGGGATCGCCATCGAGGGCGACGCCCAGATCGTGCTGGTCGACACCAGGACGCGGAGAAAGCGGCCGCTGTCGGCCTGCTGCAGCGTGAAGGCGTGATTTGACCGATACAGAAAACCAGAGCGCAGGCTTCGCCGCCATCATCGGCGCGCCGAACGCCGGCAAGTCCACTCTGGTCAATCGTCTGACGGGCACCAAGGTCTCGATCGTCACCCAGAAGGTCCAGACCACGCGCTTTCCCGTGCGCGGSATCGCCATCGAGGGCGACGCCCAGATCGTGCTGGTCGACACCCCCGGCATCTTCACCCCGCGCCGCCGCCTGGACCGCGCCATGGTCGCCTCGGCCTGGGGCGGCGCCTCKGACGCMGACGTGGTCGTGCACCTGATCGACGCGGCCTCGCACATCGCCGCCGAAGGCAAGGAAGGCCAGGCCGCCGACCGCCGCTCGGCCGAGGACACCGAAACCATCATCGCCAATCTCAAGGCGACCGGCACCAAGGTGATCCTGGCCCTGAACAAGATCGACGGCATGCGCCGCGACACCCTGCTGGCCCTGTCCCAGCGACTGTTCGAAACCGGCGTCTATTCCGAGGTCTATATGATCTCTGCGCTCAGCGGCGACGGCGTCGACGACCTGAAACAGCGTCTGGCCCGCGCCATGCCCAAGGGGCCGTGGCTCTATCCGGAGGATCAGTCGGCCGACGTGCCGATGCGCGTCCTGGCGGCCGAGATCACCCGCGAGAAGGTCTATCTGCGCGTCCATGAGGAACTGCCCTATTCGGCGGCCGTCGAGACCACCGCCTTTGAGGACAAGGCCGACGGTTCGGCCCGGATCGAACAGACCATCTATGTCGAGCGCGAGAGCCAGCGGCCCATCGTCCTGGGCAAGGGCGGCCAGACGCTGAAATGGATCGGCCAGAAGTCGCGTGAGGAACTCACCGAGCTGCTGGACCGTCCCGTCCACCTGTTCCTGACGGTCAAGGTCGACCCGAAATGGCAGGATTCCCGCGCTCTTTATGCCCAGTTCGGGCTGGATTTCGACGTCTAGCGACCGTGTTCAACGTACCCAGACACGCCGGGGGCCATCCCCGGCTCATGATCGCAATTTTCGCGGTCCTGCTGATCACCATCGCGGCCCTGGCCGCCTGGGCCAGCGCCCGGCCCGCGTCCGTCGCAGCGGCGGCTGAACCGCTGCCTCCGCGACCGCCGGTCGAGGTGGTCGAAACCCTGCCGGCCCTGAAGGCCCAGCTCGACCGCTGGGGCGCATCCGGGCAGTTCACCGGCGGCGTCCTCGTCGCCCGCGGCGATCAGGTGCTGTTCCGTCAGGTTCACGGCATGGCCGACCGCCGCGCGGGCGAGCCGCTGCAGCTGAACTCGCGCTTCCGCCTGGCCTCGGTCAGCAAGCAGTTCACCGCCGCCGCCATCCTCAGGCTGCAGGACGAGGGCGTGCTGTCGACCCATGACCCGGTGTGCCGGTGGATCCAGCCCTGCCGCCCGGCCTGGGAGCCTGTCCGCCTCTACCACCTGCTTGGGCACAGTTCCGGCATTCCGGATCTGATGGCGCGGCCGGCCTGGGGCGTGCGCCGTGTGACGCCCGCCACCATGGCGGAATTGACCGCCGAATCCATGCAGTACGGCCTTCAGTTCCCGCCCGGTACGAAGATTCGCTACAACAACGCCGCCTACAATCTGCTGGGCGCCGTGGTCGAGAAGGCCAGCGGGCAGCCGCTGCACGATTATCTCCGCACCGCCTTCTTCAAGCCGCTGGGCATGACCGACACGGGGTATGACGACGGCGCCTCGGACGTGGTCATGGGTTACGCCAACCTCGGCGGCGGCGGTCCGTCCGAACAGCCCGACGCCAATGTCAGCATCATCGTCGGGGCAGGGGCCCTGTATTCGACCCTCGACGACCTGCTGGTCTGGCAGCGGGCCCTGCATGGCGGCCATCTGCTGAGCCCCCGCAGCTATGCGATGATGATCGCCGACCACGCGCCGGACTCGACGCCGGCGGAACGCGGGCGGCCGCGCCGCGACTGGGGCTTCGGCCTGTTCACCAACAGCCTCGGGCGCCGCGTCAGCCCCGACTTCCTCGACCGTCAGATCTATCACACCGGCAGCTGGTCGGGATTCCGCAACCTGGTGACGTACCAGCCCGACGCGGAGGTGACGGTGATCGTCCTGTCCAACAACTATCACCAGCGCGACGCTGTCTTCCTGCTGTCGCAGCAAGGCGTGGCCGAGGCCCTGGGGCGGCCGGTCCCGACCTCCATGGCGCGCTGACCGGTCAGAACCGCATCGTTCCCGTCTCGACGAACCGCTGGTGCCAGGCCAGCGCCTCGTCCAGCAGGGTCGGCGACTGCAGGCCGTACGAACCCTTGAGGGCGCGGTCGTAATAGTCCTGCAGCTGGTCGCGGTAGTCGGGGTGGGCGCAGTTGGGGATGATCACCCGGGCCCGCTGCTTGGGCGACAGGCCGCGCAGGTCGGCCAGGCCCTGTTCGGTGACCAGCACCTGGACGTCCTGGGTGATGTGGTCGACGTGGCTGGCGTGGGGCACGATCGCCGAAATCCGGCCGCCCTTCGCCGTCGACGGCGTCATGAACACCGAGATGAAGGCGTTGCGGGCGAAGTCGCCCGAGCCGCCGATGCCGTTCTGGATGCGCGAGCCCATGATGTGGGTCGAGTTGACGTTGCCGTAGATGTCGGCCTCGATCAGGCCGTTCATGGCGATGCACCCCAGCCGGCGGATCAGTTCGGGGTGGTTCGATATCTCCTGCGGCCGCAGGATGATCCGGTCGTGGAACTCGGTCATCCGCGCGTTCAGGTCCGCCGCCGCGTCGGGGCTCAGCGAGAAGGCGGTGGCCGAGGCGACGCGCAGTTTTCCGCTGTCCAGCAGGTCGAGCATGCCGTCCTGGATGACCTCGGTGAAGGCCGTCAGGTTTTCGAACGGGGCGTCCACCAGCCCGGTCAGGACCGCATTGGCGATATTGCCCACCCCCGACTGCAACGGCAGCAGCGAAGCGGGCAGGCGGCCGACCTTCACCTCATGGGTGAGGAATTCCAGCAGGTGGCCGGCGATCGCTCTTGCCGCGTCGTTCGGCGGATCGAACGGCGCGTTGCGGTCGGGCGAATGGGTCTCGACCACGGCCACGACCTTGGCCGGATCGCAGCGGAAGGTCGGCTGTCCGATCCGGTCGTCGGACCGTATCAGCGGGATCGGCACCCGGTCGGGCGGCAGGGCGGTGCCGTAGTAGATGTCGTGCATCCCCTCCAGCGCCTCGTTCTGCCAGGAGTTGACCTCGAGGATCACCTGATCGGCCCGGTCGAGCCAGGTCTTGTTGTTGCCGACCGAGGATGAGGGAATCAGCGAACCGTCCTCCCGGATGCCCGACACCTCGATCACCGCCGTCTCCAGCGGCCCGAGGAAGCCCTGCCAGGCCATCGGCGCCACCTGGCTCAGGTGCATGTCGAGATATTCCATCTCGCCCCTGTTGATCTTCTCCCGCGCGATCGGATCGGAATTGTAGGGCAGGCGGAATTCGATGCCGTCCGCCTTGGCCAGGGCGCCGTCGAGCTCCGGCCCGGTCGAGGCGCCGGTCCAGACCCTGAGCCGGAACGGGTTACCCCGGGCGTGCTCGGCCTCGATGCGGGCGGCCAGCGCCGGAGCGATGACCTTGGGATAGCCCGAGCCGGTGAAGCCGCTCATCCCCACCGTGCTGTTGGGCGGGATCAGGGCGGCGGCGTCCTCCGCGCTCATGATCTTCGACTGCAGGGCGGCGGAGCGGATGCGTGAGGGGGCCATGGATCCGATCTAGGCGCCCGGACCCGCCGCGGCCAGCCCGGAAGACTGCGTAGGCCGCTGTCAGCCCTCCCGGGCCCAGCGCGCGCGGCGCTCCAGCTCGGCCGCGCTGGGATCGTCGTCGCCGAACGTACCCGTCCGCGGCGGCTGGTCGGTCCTCACCCAGGTGTTGGCGACGACCCCCGACCCCGACTGTCGCGTCTTCGTCAGCGTCCAGGCGCGGGGGCGGGCGCCGTCGTCGAACAGCCGCTTTCCCGCGCCCAGGATGACCGGGAAGGTCAGCAGGGTCAGCTGGTCGATCAGGTCGTGCGCCAGCAGGGTGTGGATGACCTCGCTCGACCCCTGGATCAGCAGGTCGCGCCCCCCGGTCGCCTTCAGCGCGCGCACCGCGGCGGCGAGGTCGCCGTCCAGTCGCTGACTGTGGGCCCAGTCCAGCGGCGTCTCCGGGCCGGCCGCGACGTATTTGTTCACGGCGTTGAACGTGCGGCCGATCTCGTCGTTCTGGTGCGGCCAGTAGGCGGCGAAGATCTCATAGGTCCGGCGGCCCAGCAGCAGGTCGTAGTCCTCGCCCATGGCCTCCTGCATCAGTCCGCCGGCCGTCTCGTCGAAGAACGGCCAGACCCAGCCGCCGAAGGCGAAGCCCCCGGTCGTGTCCTCGTCGGGTCCGCCGGGGCCCTGAATGACGCCGTCGAGGCTGACGAAGGTGGCGGTTCTGATCCTTCGCATGACGGTCATGCTCCCTGGGGCTTCCAGCCTTCCGCCGGCATGGTGTTGACCATCCACGGCACGCCGAACCGGTCGATCAGCCCGCCGTAGCCGGGCGACCAGAAGGTCTCTCCGAACGGCATGGTCGTCTTGCCGCCTTCGGCCAGGGCGTCATACCAGCGCCGGGCCTCGGCCACGTCCCCGGTGTGCAGGGTGACGTCGAAGCCGTTCTTCGGCTTGTCGACGTTCGGAGCCCAGTCGACATCCATGTCGGCGCCCATGATCGCCTGATCGCCGACCTCCAGCCAGCAATGCATCAGCCAGTCCCGGTACTGCGGTCCCACGGGCATGTCGGGCGGGCCTTCGCCATAGGGGTAGGCGGCGGTGATCCTGCCGCCCAGAACCCGGGCGTAGAACTCGAAGGCTTCCCGGCACTGGCCGCGGAAGCTGAGGCTGGTCACGATCTTCATGGTCGGTCCTCCCTTGAACGGTTGAAACAAACGCCGAGGCTACGAATCCTTGTCGCGGGCGAGGAAGGCCTCCAGCCGCTCGAAGGTGCTGGTCCAGCCGTGTCTGTGGCCGGTCAGGCTGGCCTCCGACTTCAGTCCCTCGTGGGTGAAGTCCATCAGCGTGCCGCCGCCCGGGGCGTCGCTGAGCCGGACCGTCACCAGGGTGTCGACCGGTGGGCCGTCCTCGTGCGACTCGTCCCACTTGAAGGTGAAGACCAGCCGCTCGTCGGGTACGATCTCGCGATAGATCCCGCCCTGCCACAGGTCCTGGCCGGTGTCCGGCGAACGCAGGCAGGCCCGCCATTCGCCGCCGACCCGAAGGTCCTGGGTGGCGCTGACCGCCGGCCACTCGACCGGACCCAGCCACAGCACCATGACCTCGGGGTTCGTCCACGCCCGCCACACCAGCGGCCGCGGCGCATCGAAGAAGCGCTGCATCTGCAGGGTCGGACGGGTCGCGGGGGCTTCGACAAAGGTCATCGGGCGGCTCTTCGGCGTGTCCGGTCGAGGGTCGGGCAGGTCAGTGGGTCTTCAGCAACTCGGCCAACTGGTCGGCGCAGGTCCCCCAGCCTTCGTGGAAGCCCATGGCCTCGTGCTGCTTCATCGTCTCGGCGTTCCAGTGGCGCGCCGTGGCGACATAGTCGGTCCGGCCGTCGTCCCGCGGCGTCAGTTCGACCGTGGCGACCATGAACGGCTGCCCGGCGGGCCGCCAGTCCGGCGTCAGGGCGTCGGTCGTGATCCAGCGCCGGTTCGGAATCGCCTCGAGGAAGACGCCGCTGTTGGGAAAGCGCTCGCCGTCGGGGCCGTGCATGATGAAGTTGAACACCCCGCCGGGCCGCGGGTCGAGTTGTACGTCCGAGATCGTCCAGGGCTTGGGCGCGAACCACTGCTGCAGCAGCTCGGGCGTCATCCACGCCTTCCAGATCTGCTCCGGCGTCGCGTCCAGCACCCGGCGCAGCACGAGGGCGTGCTCGTGGGCGACGCCGTCAGTGTGGCAGGGGTTGTCGTCAATTTCTTGGGCCATCGGGGTCTCCCTTCTGGATCTTCTTCAGATAGGCGTCGAGACGGTCGAAGCTGGCGTCCCAGTAGCGGCGGTAGTGTTCCAGCCACTCGGCGATGCCCTTCATTCCCATGGGTTCGAGGCGGGCGGGTCGCCACTGGGCCTCGCGACCGCGGCTGATCAGCCCCGCCTTCTCCAGCACCTTCAGGTGTTTCGACACCGCGGGCAGGCTCATGTCGAACGGCGCGGCCAGGTCGTTGACGCTGGCCTCGCCCTCGCACAGCCGCGCCAGGATGGCCCGACGGGTCGGGTCGGCCAGGGCAGCGAATTTGGCTGAGAGGGGATCGGTCTGCATCAGGGAACTTCGTGTGTAACTCACAGGTTAAATGCGCGCCGGTTCGGAGCTTGTCAACCCTTCAGTTAAATAAAGCGCCGGAACGTCCGGCCCGCCCGAGCGATTGGATCAGTCAGCCGGAGCAAGACCATGAAAGCCCTGATCCTGAACTGCACGCTGAAGCCGTCGCCCCAAACCTCCAGCACCGAGGCCCTGGCGAAGGTCGTCCTCGCCGAACTCGAAAAGGGCGGCGCCCAGGTCGAGATGATCCGCCTCGTCGACCTGAACCTCAAGCCCGGCGTGAAAACCGACGAAGGGGAGGGCGACGACTGGCCCGCCGTTCACGCGAAGATCATGGCCGCCAACATCGTCGTCTTCGCCACCCCGACCTGGCTGGGCCAGATGTCCAGCGTCTGCCTGCGCGCGCTCGAGCGGCTGGACGCCCTGTTCGGCGAGACCGACGACAGCGGTCGCCCGGTCGCCTTCGGCAAGGTCGCCGGCGTCGTCATCACGGGCAACGAGGACGGGGCCCACCACATCGTCGCCACCGTCTGCCAGGGCCTGATCGATATGGGCTTCACCATTCCGGCCCAGAGCTGGACTTACTGGCACCTGGGACCGGGGCCCGGACCGGACTATGTCGACACCGATCAGGGCCACGACTGGTCGGACCGCGTCGGCCGCAACGCCGCGCGCAATCTGCTGGCCCTGGCGAAAGTGCTGAAGCCCTCGACCTATCCGGTTCCCGAAAGCGGCGAGGACGCCTAGCGTAGGCGAAAGGCCGTCGGGAGGATTCCATGTCGCTGTTGCTCGCCGCCGTTGCGGCTCTGTCGCTGCAGTCCGCGCAGCAAGCGCAGGCCGCCGCCGCCCTGAGTGAGATGCACGCCGCCGCGGCGCGCTCCGACGGCCCGGCCTGGGCCGGCCGCCTCGCCCCCGGCCTCGTCTGGGTCGGCAACGAGACCTCGGAGCGCTGGGACCGCGACGCCTTCCTCGGCTTCGCCGCGCCGACGTTCGCGCGCGGCGAGGGCTGGGTCTATTCGGCGCGCGAGCGCCACGTGACCCTGGCCCCCGACCCCTGCGCCTGCGTCGCCTGGTTCGACGAGGTGCTGGACAGCGTCACCTACGGCACGGCGCGCGGTGAGGGCCTGCTGGTGCGCGAGGGCGACGACTGGCGGGTGCTTCGATACGCCCTCAGCTATCCGATCCCCAATGACCTCGCCAATGCGATGACGACCGAGATCAAGGCCTTCGAGGCCGCGACGCCCATCGTCGACGCCCCGGGCGAGGCCGCCGACACCCCTGAGGAACGGGCTGCGGCCCTGGTGCTTGACACCCTGCATCGCGAGGCCTCCGAAGCCGACGGGGCGGCCTATTTCGACCTGTTCACAGCCGACGCGACCTACATCGGCACCGACCTGACCGAGCGCTGGTCGATCGCCGAGTTCCGCGCCTACGCCGAACCCTATTTCAACCGCGGCCAGGGCTGGACCTATACGCCCCGGTCCCGGTCGCTGACCCTGGCCCCGCTGGATTGCCGCTGCGTGGTCTGGTTCGACGAAGCGCTCGACAGCGCCTCCTACGGCACCAGCCGGGGCACGGGTGTGCTCGTACGCGGCGACGACGGCCGCTGGCGCGTCGCCCTCTACGCCCTGACCTTCCCCATCCCGAACGCCCTGGCGCGGGATATGACGGCGCGCATTCGGGCGGCGGCCGAATAGGCATTTCCCTCCAAGACCGCGCGCCTGCCGGCGCCGAACCGTCCCTCCACCGGGTTCCGTCGAAAGGCAGTGGGAGAACGGTCTGGACCGGGTCGAGAGTCTCGTATGCTTCTCGAAAAAATGTACGCGGATCTCGGGCGGCCTGTCGGCCTGGCCGGCCCCGCGCGAAACCGGGCGCGCGAGGCGCGCGAGGCGCGCGAGGCGTGGAATAAATAATGTCAAAGACCCCGCCCTGTGGGCTTTGGAGGACTAGAACACAGGCCTGCGTCAGAGGCGGTCGCAGGGCTCCGGACGGGCCTCGAACGCGGTCCTTGCAGGGGCGAAAGTCGCCAATTCAGGGGCGAGAGTAGCGGGTTGGGAGGGGCGGGAGTCTCCATCCCGGCGGAGAGCGCAACGCCGCAGTCTGGTGGTGGGCGTCGCCCCTGAAACGGAACGTATGGCCAACTCCAGCCCGGACCTCTAACACCTGCGGCATGGATTTCACCGACCACGCCTTCGTCCTGTCCGCCCGCGCCCATGGCGACACCGGGGTGGTGGTGGAACTGCTGACCGAGGAACACGGCCGCCGCGCCGCCTACGTCGCCGGCGGGGCCTCCCGGCGGATGAAGCCCTTCCTGCAGGCGGGGGCGCGGGTGACCGTCGACTACAAGGCGCGGACCTCGGACCACCTCGGCTCGGCCCGGCTGGAGCCGGTGGGGGAGGGGCCCAGCGCCCTGTTCGACGATCCGCTGGCCCTGACCGGCCTCGCCGCCGCTGCGGCGGTGGCGCAAGGGTCATTGCCGGAGCGGGAGCCGCATCCGGGCGCCTTCCTGGCCTTCGAGGCGCTGATGTCGGCCTTCGCCCTGCCGGACGTCTGGCCCGCCATCTTCGTGCGCTTCGAGGCGGGGCTGCTGGAGGACCTCGGCTTCGGCCTGGACCTGAGCCGTTGCGCCGTCACCGGGACCATGGACGACCTGGTCTGGGTCAGCCCGCGCACCGGCCGCGCCGTCAGCGCCGACGCCGGCGCGCCCTATGCCGACAAGCTGCTGAGCCTGCCGCCCTTCATGTTGGGGGCCCAGGCGGGGCTGGGGGAGGGGGATGTCGGGGCCGGCCTCGATCTGACCGGCCATTTCCTCGAACAGTTTGTCTTCCACCCCCAGAACAGGCCCATTCCGTCCGCGCGGGTGTGGATGATCGACAAGCTGCGCGAGGCGGGCCGGCTTTAGGCGCTAGACTCGAGCCTCCAGACCGCCGATTCGGACCCCATGACCGTTCACACCCCGCCGCCGGAAGGCGGACGCATCGTAGACGAGCCGATGAGCGAGGCGCTGTCGCGCCGCTACCTGGCCTATGCGCTGTCGACCATCACCAACCGNAACCCGCAGGCGGCGGCGCGCAAATGCGCCAAGGTCGTCGGCGAGGTCATGGGCGGCTATCACCCGCACGGCGACGCCTCGATCTATGACGCCCTGGTGCGCCTCGCCCAGGACTTCTCGCAGCGCTATCCGCTGGTCGACGGCCAGGGCAACTTCGGCAACATCGACGGCGATAACGCCGCGGCCATGCGCTACACCGAGTGCAAGCTGACGGCGGCAGCCGTCCTCCTCATGGAGGGCATCGACCAGGACTCGGTGGACTTCAAGGCCACCTATGACGATCAGGACGAAGAGCCGATCGTCCTGCCCGCCGGCTTCCCCAACCTGCTGGCCAACGGCTCGTCCGGCATCGCCGTGGGCATGGCCACCTCGATTCCGCCGCACAACGTCGGCGAATTGATCGACGCCTGCCACGTCCTGCTGGACCGTCCCGACGCCACGACCGAGGAACTGGCGACCATCGTTCCCGGTCCCGACTTCCCGACCGGCGGCGTCGCCGTCGAGGGCCACGCCTCCATCCTCGACGCCTATGAGACCGGCCGGGGCGGCGTTCGCCTGCGCGCCCGGTGGGAGACCGAGGACCTCGGCCGCGGCGTCTGGCGCATCATCGTCACCGAGATGCCCTACCAGGTGCAGAAGTCGAAGCTGATCGCCGACCTCGCCGATCTGATCGAGCACAAGAAGGCCCCGCTGCTCGGCGACGTGCGCGACGAGTCGGCCGAGGACATCCGGCTGGTCATCGAGCCGAAGAGCCGTACGGTCGAACCAGAAGTCCTCATGGAGAGCCTGTTCAAGCTCTCCGATCTCGAGGTCCGTTTCCCGATCAACATGAACGTGCTGGACGCCACCGGCACCCCGCGCGTCATGGGCCTGAAGGCCTGCCTCCAGGCCTTCCTCGATCACCGCCGCGACGTGCTGGTCCGGCGCGCCCACTGGCGCATCGAGCGGGTCGAGAAGCGGCTGCATCTGCTGGAAGGCCTGCGGATCGTCTTCCTCAACCTCGACGAGGTCATCCGCATCGTCCGCGAGGAGGAACAACCCAAGGCCGTCCTGATCGCCCGCTTCGGCCTGTCGGAACTCCAGGCCGACTTCATCCTCGACACCCGCCTGCGCCAGCTGGCGCGGATCGAGGAAATGACGATCGAGAACGAATACAAGGCGCTCGCCGACGAACTTGCCGCGCTGCAGTCGCTCTCGTCCTCGCCGGCCAAACAGTGGAAGCAGGTCGGCAAGGATCTGGAGGCCGTGCGCAAGGCTCTCGTGTCGCCGCGCCGCACCACCATCGCCGAAGCCGTGGACTCGTCCGCCTACGCCTCGGTGGAGGCCTTCATCCCGCGCGAGGCCATCACCGTCATCCTCTCCGAACGCGGCTGGATTCGCGCCGCCAAGGGCAAGGTCGAGGATCCGTCCGAGCTGAAGTTCAAGGAGGGGGACAGCCTCGCCTTCCTCGTCGCCGGCCATACGACCGACAAGCTGCTGGTGGCCGCCTCGGACGGCCGCATCTTCACCGTCGGCGCCGACAAGCTGGCCTCGGGCCGCGGCCACGGCGAGCCGCTGCGCCTGATGATCGACCTCGACGAGAAGGCCGAGATCGTGAACCTGCTGATGCACCAGCCCGGCGGGAAACTGCTGATCGCGTCCAAGGCCGGCTACGGCTTCATCGCCCCCGAGGACGAGCTGCTGGCCCAGAAGCGCGGCGGCAAACAGGTGCTGAACGGCGAGATGCGCGCCGCCCTGCGCGTCACGGGCGACCACGTCGCCGCCATCGGCGACAACATCAAGGCCCTGATCTTCCCCGTCGCCGAACTGCCCGAAATGGGCCGCGGCAAGGGGGTGAAGCTGCAGTCCTACAAACAGGGCGGCCTCGCCGACGTGGCGGTGTTCGACAGCGCCCTCGGCCCTGAATGGGTCGACGGCGGCGCCCGCCGCCGCAACTGGCCCGACTGGAAGGACTGGCTGGGCAAGCGGGCCGGGGCCGGGCGGCAGGGACCGCGCGGGCTCAGGAAATTCCGTTAGTCGAGCGGGGCCGGGATTCCGAATGCCCGGCTCAGCCTCACGCGCTGTTCCTCGCAGGCCGGGACCAGGGCGTACAAGGCCTGGAGCCCGGCGTTGAACCCGTTGATATCCTGCGCGAACAGCGCCTCGCGGGCCGGCCGGAAGGCCTCGCCCCGCACATCGCTGATTGCTTCTTCGGTCACCGGATCGGGGATCCGCAGCTGGGGGCCGAAGCGCTGGCTGTAGCGAACGAACTGCATCTCATGGCCCCGGTAGGTCGCGACGTCGGGATGGTGCTCGAACAGCTCCATCGACTTGCCCGTCGCGGCGGCGCCGTACACGCCGGCGCAGCGCACCGAGACATCGTAGTCCGCCTGGATCTCTTCGAGGAACCGCTCCTGACCCGCGGCGGCGCCCGGCAGGGCCAATGCCGTCAGGACGCCGGCCAGAACCAATATGCGCATGGGAGCCTCCAATCCGCCGCGACGATGAACGAACGCCGTTCTTCGTGCAAGGAGCCAATGGTGTCGGCGATTTCACTATCCGACCCCCGGTTGTCGCGCGATACTCGCGCCCTGGCCGACGCTCGGCCGTCCTGGAGACCGCAATGCTGACCACCCTGATCGTCATCGCCGTCATCGTCGCAGTGGTGCTGTTCGTCATCGTCGGCGCCTACAACAAGCTTGTCGCCCTGGACCAGCGGGCCGACCAGTCGTTCGCCGACATCGACGTGCAGCTCAAGCAGCGCCACGACCTGATCCCGAACCTCGTCGAGACCGTGAAGGGCTACGCCACCCACGAACGCGGCACCCTGGACGCCATCACCGCCGCCCGCGCGGCCGCCGCCGGCGCGACCTCGGTCAACGACAAGGTCGAGGCCGAGAACATGCTGACCGCCACGCTGGGCCGTCTGTTCGCCGTCGCCGAGGCCTATCCCGACCTCAAGGCCAACACCAACTTCCTCGAGCTCCAGCGCGAGCTGTCGGACATCGAGAACAAGCTGGCCGCCGCGCGCCGCTTCTTCAACAACGCCGTCAGCGAGTTCAACGCGGTGCGCCGCCAGTTCCCCACCGTGCTGTTCGCCGGCATGGTCGGCTTCGGCCACGACAAGCCCTTCTTCGACGTCGGCGAGGGCGACCGAGCGACGATGAACGCCGCGCCGCCCAAGGTCAGCTTCACGGCGTAGGGGATCGCATTGATGGCCGCCGTCGGGCTCCAGACCCACATCTGGGCGAACAACACCCGTTCGGTCCTCCTGCTGGCAGGCTTCCCGGTCCTGATGGTGGGCATCATCTACGGGGTGCAGCTCATCCTCATGGGCATGGGCTTCCTGCCCGGGACGGGCCGGGGACTGGGCGAGGACATGGCGCTCGCCGCGTCCTGGCTGGGCGGCACCATTCCCCTGGCCCTCACCGTGGCGGCCATCTGGTTCGCCATCGCCTATTTCGGCAACCAGGCCATGGTCGACGCCATGACCGGGGCTCGAAAGGTTGAGAGGCGGACTGAACCGGACCTCTACAACCTGCTGGAAAACCTCGCGATCTCGCGGGGCCTGCGCACCCCGACGCTGCGGCTCATCGAGACCGGCACCCTGAACGCCTTCGCCACCGGCCTGCACGAGGGCCGGTACAGCATCACGGTCACCCGGGGTCTCGTCGACACCCTGACCCGCGACGAGCTGGAGGCGGTGCTGGCCCATGAGCTGACCCACGTCATCAACAAGGACGTGCGGACCATGGTGATCGCCTCGATCTTCGCGGGCATCATCAGCGTCATCGCCGAACTGGTGTTCCGGGGTCTGATCCATTCACGCGGCGGCGGACGCCGGGACAACAAGAACGCCATGCCGCTGGTCCTGATCGGCCTGGCCTTCGCCGCCGTCGGCTTCGTTCTGGCCATCGTCATCCGGATGATGCTGTCGCGCTCGCGGGAGTATGTGGCTGACGCGGGTGCGGTCGAACTGACCAAGAATCCCGACGCCATGATCTCGGCGCTGCGCAAGGTCGAGGGCCGGTCGACGCTCAAGGGGCCGGACGAGCTCCAGCAGCTGTTTCTCGACAACCAGCCGAATGGCGTCGGCCTGGAAGGCCTGTTCGCCAGCCATCCCCCGATCCAGAAGCGGGTCGACGCCCTGGTCCAGTTCGGGGGAGGGGTGGATCCCGGTCCCTGGAGCGGCTTCGCGCCGGAGCCGCCCGACTACGAAACCTCGGTGCCCGCGGCGGGCTGATCTTCCATCCGCTCCCAGCCCAGCCGGGTCAGCTGTTCCATGGGCCGGAAGTCGGCCTTGTAGTCCATCTTGCGCGAGCCCCGGACCCAGTAGCCCAGGTAGACGAACGGCAGATTCACCGCCGTCGCCTGACGGACGTGGTCCAGGATGGCGAACCGGCCGAGACTGCGGGCCTCCATCGCCGGCTCGAAGAAGCTGTAGACCATCGACAGCCCGTCCCCGAGCAGGTCCGTCAGGCAGACCCCCACCAGATCGCCGGGTCCGCCGTCGGGCGACGGCAGGCGGTACTCGATCAGATGCGTCCGGACAGCCGTGTCCTCGACCATGGCCACATAGTCGAGCCAGCTCATGGCGCTCATGCCGCCGCCGGGATGGCGGCCGTTCAGGTACCGGCGCAGCAGATCGAACTGCTCGGTCGTGGCCTCCGCCTCGACCAGGTCGCGCGACAGGTCGGCGTTCCGCTTCAGCACCTTGCGCTGCGAGCGCGAGAAGGCGAACTCGGGCACCGGCAGCCGCACCGAGACACAGGCGTCGCAGGCCTCGCAGGCCGGGCGGTAGGCGATGTTCTGGCTGCGGCGGAACCCGGCCTGGGTCAGCTCGTCGTTGACGTGAGCCCCTTCGCTGAACGGCAGGTTGGCGAACACCTTCCGCTCGGTCTGCCCTGGCAGATAGGGGCAGGGGGCCACCGAGGTCATGTAGAAACGAAGCTGGCGCTGGGGAACAAAGGTCACGGCGCTACATCCGCATCCGATTTCGCCGACAGTGGGGCAGCCGTCTCGTCATCGGACGATTTGCGCCCGCGTCGCCCCGCGGGGCAAGCCCGTTCACCCCACACGCGCGTGCGGGGCGGCCCGTCACAGGCTGGTGTCCGTGGGCAGCACCGGCGCCTCGCGCAGCAGGACGATGGCGATGCGGCGGTTGCCGGCCAGGGTCGGATCGTCGGGATAGAGCGGGTCCGAACCCGCCTTGCCCGACACCTGGTAGACGCGGTCCGGATCGACGCCCGCGGCCTGCAGGATCAACCGCGAGGCGTTGGCCCGTGCGGAGGAGAGGGTCCAGTCGTTCGGACCCGTCGCGCGGCTTGACCCGGGCGCGGCCGAGGTGTGGCCCGTGACGGAAATGCGGTTGGGCAGCTGGGTGATGACCTTCGAAATGGTCCGCAGCAGCAGCTGGGCCCGCGGATTGGGCCGGGCCGAGTTCTGCTCGAACATCGACCGGCCTTCCTGATCGACCAGCTGGATGCGCAGGCCCTCGGGGGTCTGGTCGATGATCAGCTGTTTGGACAGTTCGGCCAGCTCCGGCATCGACTGCATGGCCTGACGCAACGATTCGGCGGCCGAGGAGAACTCCGCGGCTTCGCGCCGGGCGATCTCCTCGCGCAGGGCCGCCTCGCTGGCGGCGGCGAGGTTCTGGCTCTGGCCCGCTTCGGGCGGTGCGTCCGGCGGCGCCTCGGGCGCGAGTTCGCTGATCACCGACTGCGAGCCCGATCCCTTGGCCCCGTCGTCGCCAAGCGCCGTCCCGCCGAGGATGCCGCCCGAACCCGAGGTCGTTTGCGAGACGCTGGCCGGAGCAAAATATTCGGCGATGCCGCGCTTCTGTTCCGGGTCGGTCGTATTGATCAGCCACATCAGCAGGAAGAAGGCCATCATCGCCGTGACGAAGTCGGCATAGGCCACCTTCCACGCGCCGCCATGGTGGCCGCCGCCAATGACCTTCTTGACCTTCTTGATGAGGATCGGGCGATCGCTCATGGACATGGGACGCTGGCCTCGGCGGTGAACTCGGCCCGACGATGGACGCCTCAAGGTTAAGGCCGCGTTTCCCATACCGTCCGGTCTTGCTCCGGCGCCGGGCCTCGCCTAGTCGTCGCGGTGTGAGCACGCCCTCAGATCCCGCGTTCGACGTCCAGGCCTACCGCCGCGCGCTGGGCGGTTTCGCGACCGGCGTCTGCGTGGTGACCGCGCATACGGAGGAGGGGCCCTTCGGCATCACGATCAACTCCTTCACCTCGGTGTCGCTCAAACCGCCCCTGGTGCTGTGGTGCCTGGATCGGGCCTCGGACCGGCACAACGCCTTCGCCGCCGCGGACCGGTTCGCCGTTCACATGTTGCCGGCCGAGGACCGCGAGATGTCGGACCGGTTCGCCTGGGGCGTCTGCCGCCTGTCGTCGGACGAGTTCGACAGCTCCAGCGCCGAGCCTCCGCGGCTGAAGAACGCCCTGACGCGGCTGGACTGCGTCGCGACCGAGCGAATCGTCATGGGCGATCACCTGACCATCGTCGGGGCGGTGCAGGCCTTTGAAACCGCGCCCGGCGCCGCCCTTGTCTATTATCGCGGCCGCTACGGCGTCGCTCCGGAGCCTGAGGAATGAAGATCGGTTTCGCGGGCCTCGGCGTCATGGGTGGGCCGATGGCGCGTCATCTGGTTCATGCAGGACATGAAGTGTCCGGCTTCAACCGCACCCCCGACAAGGCGCGATCGTGGGCGCAAGCCAGCGGCGGCCGGTTCGCCGAGACGGTCGCCGGGGCGGCGGATGGCGCTGATCTGCTGATCCTGTGCGTCGGAAACGACGACGACGTGCGCCAAGTCGTGACCGAAGCGCTGCCGCACTTGAATACGGGTGCGATCATCGTCGATCACACAACAACCTCCGCGAAGGTCGCGCGCGAAATGTCGGCGCTGGCGGCCGCTCAGGGCCGGGCGTTCATCGACGCACCGGTCTCCGGCGGTCAGGCCGGGGCCGAGAACGGCCAGCTCAGCGTGATGGCCGGCGGCGATGCGGCCGCGCTGGCGAAGGTCGAACCCGCGATCATGGCCTATTCGAAGGCCGTCAAACACATGGGTCCGTCGGGCGCGGGCCAGCTGACCAAGATGGTCAACCAGATCGCGATCGCCGGCGTCGTCCAGGGTCTGGCCGAGGCCGTCCATTTCGCCGAGGTCACAGGCCTCGACACCGGCGCGGTCTATGACGCCATCTCGAAGGGCGCGGCCCAGTCCTGGCAGATGGACAACCGCTGGAAGACGATGGCCGAAGGCCGGTTCGACTTCGGTTTCGCCGTCGACTGGATGCGCAAGGATCTGGGCCTCGTGCTGGACGAGGCCCGCACCAATGGCGCTCATCTGGCGCTGACCGCGCTGGTGGACCAATTCTATTCCGAGGTGCAGTCCATGGGGGGCGCGCGATGGGACACGTCGAGCCTGGCGGCAAGACTGCAGGCGCGCGCCGATCGGGCCTGAGTATGCGCAACATTTCGTATAATATATCTTATGCGCATAACAAGCATGGCCCGGGGCGAGGTGTTCAAGGTCCTGCCGCCGCCCTCTCTCTTGCATCCAGCAGAGCGATCGCCTCCCGCACATAGTTGGCGTGGGCGACCAGACCGATGCCCAGCGGTTCGTCCGAGGGCCGCACCTCGGATGTCAGCACTCCGGCGATGAACGGATGATCGGGCTGGACGGTCCCCGGGAGTTTGCGCGCCGCTGGAGTCCAGAAGACTGGCCCGCCCGAATTTCCCGGAAAAACAGGAAAATCAAGAAGAAACACTGGAAAACTCTCAATCGGAGTCAATGGCCAAGACCCGACTCGCCCCACGCGCAGGATCGGAAACCCCGCCGTGTTCGACGCATAGCCGCGTGGAAAGCCCAAGGTGAACAGTTCATCGCCCGGCCCGACCTGCCACGCGTCCAATGTGTCCCGGTCGGCGAGCCAGGCCAGCGGAATGGCGGCGCGGGCGAAGACAGGCGGCGCGGACACCTCCATTACCGCTATGTCCCGGTCGGGGTGTCTGATCCAGACCGGCTCGCCTGCCGCGTCGCGAATGCGCAGCGGCTCGGGGGCGAAACGCCAGCCGCCGCCCGGAATCTCGACCCGCCAGCCGATCCGCGCCTCGGGCGAACTCATGCCCGACACCACGTGGTGGGCCGTCACCAGCACCGTCCGGGGCTCGCCGTCCGGGCGGGGTGCGTCGATCAGAAAGGCCGTGCCGACCCGGCGCGTGCCGTCGCCGTTCATCTGGTCGATCTGCACCGTGGCGCTGATCAGGCCGACGGTCAGATCCCAGTCCGGAAGGGACAGGCCGGCGGCGGGCGGCGGCTCCTGAACGGGTTCCGGGGGCGTCTGAAGGTCGAACATCATCCCCCATCGGGTCAGCGGCGTTTGTTCATTTGACGGCGGGACGCCGGCGCGCACAAGGTCCGCGTTCAATCGAGGGGCCATCCATGAACCGCCGCGACCTGCTCGCCACCTCCGCCGCCGCGCTGGCCGCGAGCGCCCTTCCCGTTTCAGCCCGCACGCCCGGAGCCCCGATGCCGCAGAATCGTCCCGTCCCCCCTGTCGCCAAAAAAATCCCGGTGACGATCGAACAGCTGGGGCGCGTGCGCACAGACGACTATCAGTGGATGAAGGACGACAACTGGCAGACCGTGCTGCGCGACCCGACCGTCATCAAGGCCGATGTGAAGGAGCATCTGCTGGCCGAGAACGCCTATCGCGAGGCGATGATGGCCTCGACCCTGCCCCTGCAGGCGGCGATGTTCGAGGAGATGAAGGGGCGGATCAAGGAGGCCGACAGCTCGGTCCCCTCGCCCGACGGCGCCTGGGAATACTTCATCGAGTACCGGACGGGCGATCAGCATCCCCGGTACATGCGCAAACCGCGCGCCGGGGGCGACGCGCAGATGCTGCTGGACGCCAACGCCCTGGCCGAGGGCAAGGCCTTCTCCAAGGTCTCGGCCGCCGATCACAGCCCGGACCACGCGCTGTTCGCCTACGCCGAGGATGCGCAGGGGTCGGAGGTTCACCACATCTACGTCAAGGACCTTGCGAGCGGCGCCGTGCTGCCGGATCCGATCGGTTCGGCGACCGGCGACTTCACCTTCTCGCCCGACAGCCAGTGGATATTCTGGACCAATCGGGACGACAACGGCCGGCCGGACAAGATCTTTCGCCGCCCGGTACGGGGCGGCGAAGCCAGCCTGGTCTATGAGGAAGCCGACGACGGCATGTTCATCAGCGTCAGCCGCACCGCCGACGACGCCTTCATCCTGATCTCCATCGCCAATCAGGAAACCGCGGAAGCCCGCGTCATCCCGGCCGCGACGCCGACCGCGACGCCGGTCCTGCTGGAGCCGCGCCACGTCGGTCGGCTGTACGAACCCGACCACTGGGGCGACCGCTGGGTCATCCGGACCAACGCCGACGACGCGATCGACTTCAAGATTGTCGAGGCGCCGACCGCGACGCCGGGCAAGGCGAACTGGATCGACCTGGTCGCCCATGCGCCGGGCCGGTTCATCGAGGGCGTGGCTCTGGTCAAGGACTTCATCGGCCGCCAGGAACGCGCCGATGCCAATACCAAGATCGTCATCCGCGACCGATCGGGGGTCGAGCACGAGATCGCCGTGGACGAGCCCGCCTACTCCCTGTCGCTGGGCGGGGCGTCGGAGTTCGACACCACGATCATGCGCTACGGCTACAATTCGCCGTCCACGCCGACCTCGACCTATGACTACGATCTGGCGACGCGCGCGCGGACCCTGCGCAAGGTGCAGGAGGTTCCGTCGGGGCACGATCCGGCCGACTATGTGGTCGAGCGGCTGAACGCCCCTGCCCCCGACGGAGAACTGGTGCCGGTGACTGTGCTGCGCCGCAAGTCGACGCCGGTCGACGGTTCGGCGCCGGTGCTGCTGTACGGCTACGGCTCCTACGGCTCCCCGATTCCGGCCAGTTTCTCGACCAACCGGCTGTCGCTGGTGGATCGGGGCTGGATCTATGCCATCGCCCACGTCCGCGGCGGCTCCGACAAGGGCTGGAACTGGTTCCTCAGCGCGCGCCGGATGACCAAGAAGAACACCTTCACCGACTTCATCGCCGCGGCCGAACACCTGATCTCTCGCAGCTACGCCCGGGCTGGAAACATCGTCGCCGAGGGCCGGTCGGCGGGCGGCATGCTGATGGGGGCGGTCAACAACATGCGGCCCGACCTCTGGGCGGGGGTGATCGGGGGCGTGCCCTTCGTGGACGTGATCAACACCATGAGCGACACCAGCCTGCCGCTGACGCCGCCGGAGTGGCCCGAATGGGGCAATCCGATCGAGGATCCCGAAGCCTACGACTATATGATGAGCTACAGCCCCTATGACCAGGTCGGGCCGCGCGCCTATCCGGCCGTGCTGGCCACGGGCGGCCTGTCGGACCCGCGCGTGACCTACTGGGAACCCGAGAAATGGGTCGCCAAGCTCCGGCCCGCGACGACCTCGGGCAAGCCGATCCTGCTGAAGATCAACATGGAGGCGGGCCACGCGGGGTCCTCCGGCCGGTTCGACTATCTGAAGGAGGTCGCGCACGACTACGCCTTCGCGGTGTGGGCGATCGAAAAGGGTTGGGAGCGGGCCTGATCCGACCGCGAAATCGACCATGACGCCCCTCCTCCGCGACGCAAGCGAAGGCGACCTTGCGGCCATCACCGCCCTGTACGGCCGTGAGGTGCAGGGCGGCACGGCGACCTTCGAGACGACGCCGCCGACTCTTGAGGAGATGGCTGGCCGGTTCGCGGCGGTGAAGCGCCACGGCTTGCCATGGCTGGTCGCCGAGGTTGACGGCCGGTTCGCCGGCTACGCCTACGCCTCGCCCTTCCGACCCCGGCCGGCCTATCGCTATGGCGTCGAAGGTTCGATCTATGTGGAGGAGGATGCGCGCGGCTGCGGCGTGGGCCGGGCGCTGCTGGTCGGCCTGGTCGAGCGGGCGCGGGCGATGGGCCTGCGGCACCTCATCGGCGCAATCAGCGACAGCGACACCAGCGCCGTCTCGATCGCCCTGCACCGGTCGCTGGGCTTCCGCGAGGCGGGCGTCTATCGCCAGGTCGGCTGGAAGTTCGACCGCTGGCTGGACGTCACCCTGATGCAGCTCGACATGGCTCCCGACGGCGCCCCGCCGCGGGCGCCCGGTCTGAACCTGGGCGGGGGCCTCGCCTGAGGGCTTTCAGTGCGGCGCGATGTCGGCCGGCGGCGTGGTCAGCCAGGGCGCCAGGCGGAATCGGCGCGGCGTCTCGCCCAGGGTCCGGTGCTGGATGAACTGCCGGGCGAAGACGACCACCGCCTGGATGGTGGCTTCGTCGAACGGCTTGGACACGGCGCCAAGGGCGCCGGCGAACCCCTCGGGAATCTGTTCGGGGTTGGCAGTCAGGAAGACGACGGCGCAGCCGAATTCGCTGACCATCCGCTGGGCGATCTGCGGGCCGGTCATACCGTCCAGCAGGTTGACGTCGATCAGGGCCAGGTCGGGGCGTTCACGCTCTGCGATGGCGAAGGCGCTGGCCTTGTCCATAGCGCAGCCAACGACGTCGCAGCCGGTCTCCCCGAGCACAAGCTCCAACTCCATGGCGAGCAGGGCCTGGTCTTCGACGATCATGACCCGAAGGTCGGGTGGATTCGACAAGCAGCACCCCCAACGCGCACCGACTCGTACACGATTTGTGTCGGGTAGCGGACAGTCCAACGCGCCATTGGATATTTGGTTCGGCTCAGCTAAGAAAAACCGGAGTTTTGAGCGTCTGGGGGCGAAATGGCCGCGATTGCCGAGGATCGCCTCGTCGAGCTTCAAGGCCGCCTGCTGGGCGGTTATCAACTGCTGCAAACCCTGGTAGGCATCCGTCTGCGCAGCGTCACCGATCCCGAGAGCGTGCGGCATCTGTCCTGGCTCAGCGACGTCACCGCCGCGATGGAGCTGATCGGTCGGCGGATGACGGCGAAGGGTTCGCTGGACTTCGCCGGCTATCTCGACGACGTCGCCGCCTTCTGGAGCCGGGCCTGCGAGGGCCGGCCAGTGCGGATCGACGTCCGCGGCCAGTCGACGCTCCTGCCTGACAGCCATCTGCTGCCGCTGGCCATCATCACCCACGAACTGATCTCCAACGCCTGCCGTCACGCCTTTCCGGACGACCGGCGCGGGTTGATCGCGGTCGCCTTCTCGCGCGCCGTGAGCGGGGTCAGCCTGGTCGTGCGCGATTCGGGAATCGGCGCCGGGGCGCTGACGCCGGGCGAAGGCCTGTCGCTGGTCCAGGGACTGGTCGAACACCTCGGCGGATCGATGAACATCGAAACCGCGCCGGGCGCGGGCGTGGGCGTGCGCATCCGCCTGCCGCTCCAGACGACCGGGACGCACTAGCCGGCGGTCCGGCTGAAACCTGCAGTGCGAAGCGTCCATGAGGCCTCAACCGATCCCTCGGCGAGCCTCGCATGCGCCTGCGTCAGTTTCGGACGCAGGCCTCGAGCGATGTCAGGGAAGGCGGATGGCTGGGGAACTAGGACTCGAACCTAGAATGACGGTACCAAAAACCGGAGTGTTACCATTACACCATTCCCCAGCAGGTCCGGCGCATCCGGGGCCGAAGGGGCGGATGGCTGGGGAACTAGGACTCGAACCTAGAATGACGGTACCAAAAACCGGAGTGTTACCATTACACCATTCCCCAGCAGGTCCGGCGCATCCGGGGCCGAAGCGCCGGAAGGCGGTCGAGATACGCGAAGGCYGCGRGCGATGCAAGAACCGGTTTCGAGACTATTTTCAYCGACCGCGAAACGRYGCTTGCGGGKGTGAAARCCCGTGGCTATAAGCCCCCTCCTCAAGTCGGAGTGTGGCTCAGCCTGGTAGAGCACTGCGTTCGGGACGCAGGGGTCGGAGGTTCGAATCCTCTCACTCCGACCATCTTTCCCCGGAAAGAAGGCCCCCTCCTCAAGTCGGAGTGTGGCTCAGCCTGGTAGAGCACTGCGTTCGGGACGCAGGGGTCGGAGGTTCGAATCCTCTCACTCCGACCATCTTTCYCCGGAAAGAAGAGAGACAGCCCTTCGGGGCCCCGAGGTTCCCCGCCTCAATCCCCCGCCCTCGCCGCCACCGCATTCAGACGCGCGCCCACGGCCTCGATGGTGCGCTCGCCCAGCGCCTTGCGGCGGGCCAGCAGGTCGGGCGAGCCGGCGTCATAGTCGGCCATCAGCCGTTTGACGAACGAGCCGTCGCGGACCTCGGCCAGGACCATGTCCATGGCGGCGCGAGACGGTTCGCCGATGATGCGCGGCCCCGTCAGATAGGCCCCGTACTCCGCCGTGTTGGAGATCTTGGCGAAGGCGCCGGCGATGCCGCGCTCGAACATCAGATCGGTGACCAGCTTGACCTCGTAGAAACATTCGAACCACGCCACCTCGGGCGGATAACCCGCAGCAACCAGCTTCATGAAGGCTGCGTCGATCAGTTCGCCGACCCCGCCGCACAGCACCACCTGCTCGCCGAACAGGTCGCTTTCGCATTCGGCGGCGAAGGTGGTTTCAAGGATGCCCTTGCGGCCGCAGCCCAGCGCCGCCGCATAGGACAGGCCGAGGGCATGGGCGCCGCCGGTGGCGTCCTGATGCACGCCGAACAGGGCGAAGACCCCCTGCCCTTCGACATAGAGGTCGCGGATGCGCGGCCCGATGCCCTTGGGCGACGCCAGGATGACGTCCAGATCGGCGCGTGGCTGGACCAGGCCGAACCGCACCGACAGGCCGTGGGCGAAGACCAGGGCTGCGCCCGGTTTCATCGCCGGGGCCAGTTCGTCAGCCCACAGGTCGCGATGGGCCTCGTCCGAGACCATGACGGCGACCACGTCGGCGGAGGCGGCGGCCTCGCCGGCGGTCAGGACCGGGAAGCCGTCCCCGGCGGCCTTTTCGCGAGTCGCCGAGCCCGCCTTGAGGCCGACGACGATGTCGCTGACGCCGGAGTCGCGCAGGTTGAGGGCATGGGTGCGGCCCTGGCTGCCATAGCCGATCACGGCCACGCGCCTGCCGCGGATGATCGACAGATCGCAGTCGCGGTCATGGAAGACGGGGAGTGGCGTGCTTAGGTGTTCAGACATGAGCACAGACATAACGCCTTCCGAGGTCGTCGCCTTCTGGAAAGAGGCCGGGCCGAAAAAGTGGTTCGCCAAGGATGACGCCTTCGACGCGGAATTCCGCCGCCGTTTCCACGACGCCCACGTCGCCGCCGCCCGGCGCGAACTGGATCACTGGGCCGGGACGGCGGAGGGCGCACTGGCGCTGCTGATCCTGCTGGACCAGTTCCCGCGCAACAGCTTTCGCAACACCGGCCACGCCTTCGCGACCGATCCGCTGGCGCGGATGTTCGCTGATCGGGCGCTGGCGGCCGGGCATGACCTTGCGATCGAGGGCGATATCCGCCGGTTCTTCTATCTGCCGCTGCAGCATTCGGAGGTTGCGGCCGATCAGGCGCGGCAACTCGAGCTGTTCCAGACCCGGATGGCGCGCGCCCCGGACGACCGCTGGGCCGAGCACCATCACGACGTCATCGCCCGCTTCGGCCGCTTTCCGCATCGCAACCGGGCGCTCGGGCGGGAGACCACGCCGGAGGAGCAGGCGTTTCTGGATCAGGACGGGTTCCGGGGCTGACGACAGACTCCGCACCGGAAAAAACACCGTCCAACCCGTCCAGCTCGTCCAACTCATCGTTCCTGCGTTCCGCGCGCAGGGCGGCGTCCTCGGCGGCGGACTGCTCATGGAGGCGGAGGTGGATGCGCAGCCAGGTGGCGGCCTCGGTCGCGCGGCCGTTGACGATGGCCTCGCGCAGATGGATGGCCGCCATCTCGGCCAGATCGAAATAGCCGGCCTCATCGAGGTCGCCGTCCACCTCGATGGGGGCCGCCGGGCTCGGCGCCGGCTGGTCGATCCGGCGCCAGCCGCCGGAGGCGGCGCGACCGCGGAAGGTGGCGAGGCCGAGGCCGTAGCGGGCGCAGACGTCCGGGCCGCTGTGGCCGGCGAGATAGTCGCGGCGGGCGAGGTCCCAGGTCTCCGGCGGGTGAATGCGGAGGCCGGCCCGCGGCGGCGGTTCGGTGTCAGTCAGGTCGGTCATGGGGTCCTCCCGGTCAAGGGACTCCATTGTGGGCGCGCGGCTTCCTGCGGCGGGTTCGTGACGCTCTTGGCGGGACGATGTCGTGGAAAAACAGCGAGTTGGCCGCGCGAATTAGGATGGCTGGCGACGGAATTGTCGCAGCGGATCCAGCGTCCTTCTTCCCCCAGGGGGAGAAGGCTGGCGGCGGAGCCACCCGGATGAGGGGGATGGCGAGTCACACCGGCCGCAACAGGTTCAGGCCCGGCTGGCGACGGACATCGCACCGACCTGCCCCCTCATCCGGCCCTCCGGGCCACCTTCTCCCCCAAGGGGAGAAGGGACGTGGGGGCGTCCACAGCCCGCACGCCAAAGTGTCCACCGATCGCATTGGGATTCACCGAATCAGCGTCCAACCTGAACGGATGAACGCCGTCGCCACCCTCGCCGATCTGCAGGCCCGCACGGGCGCCGTCGCGGCGGATCATCCGGAATGGCAGTACCTGAACCTGCTGCGCGACATCCTCGACAACGGGGCGCAGCGCGACGACCGGACCGGCACCGGCACCCTGGGCGTGTTCGGGCGGCAGATGCGGTTCGACCTGGCCAAGGGCTTTCCGGTCCTGACGACCAAGAAGCTGCATCTGCGCTCGATCATCGTCGAACTGCTGTGGTTCCTGCGCGGCGAGACCAATATCGGCTGGCTGAAGGACAACGGCGTCAGCATCTGGAACGAATGGGCCGACGCCGAGGGCGAGCTGGGCCCGGTCTACGGCAAGCAGTGGCGCTCGTGGGCGGCGCCGGACGGGCGGGTGATCGACCAGATCACGAAGCTGGTCGAGGGGCTGAAGACCAATCCCAACAGCCGCCGCCACATCGTCTCGGCSTGGAACCCGGCCGACGTCGACGACATGGCCCTGCCGCCGTGTCACTGCCTGTTCCAGTTCTTCGTCGCCGACGGCAGGCTGAGCTGCCAGCTGTACCAGAGGTCGGCGGATGTGTTCCTGGGGGTGCCGTTCAACATCGCCAGCTATGCCCTGCTGACCATGATGGTGGCCCAGGTGTGCGGGCTGAAGCCSGGCGAGTTCGTGCACACCTTCGGCGACGCCCACCTGTATCTGAACCACGTCGAACAGGCCGAGCTGCAGCTGAGCCGCGAGCCCCTGCCCGCCCCGACCATGACCATAGCCCCGCGCGACGACCTGTTCGCCTACCGGCTGGAGGACTTCGTGCTCGAGGGCTACGAGCCGTGGCCGCATATCAAGGCGCCGGTCGCGGTCTGATGCACCTGAAGACCCTGCAGGCCGACGTCCTGCGCATCTCGGACATCTACGCCGCCGNCGCGGTCGCGCTGGGTCGGTCGGAGGAGCGCAGGTGTGCGGCCTGAAGCCCGGCGAGTTCGTGCACACCTTCGGCGACGCCCACCTGTATCTGAACCACGTCGAACAGGCCGAGCTGCAGCTGAGCCGCGAGCCCCTGCCCGCCCCGACCATGACCATCACCCCGCGCGACGACCTGTTCGCCTACCGGCTGGAGGATTTCGTGCTGGAGGGTTACGAGCCGTGGCCGCACATCAAGGCGCCGGTCGCGGTCTGATGTCGCTCGACCTGAAGGGTCTGCAGGCCGACGTCCTGCGCATCTCCGACATCTACGCCGCCGAGCACGGCATCGAGCGCTCCGCCGACTGGGCCCTGCTGAAGGTGCAGGAGGAGCTGGGCGAACTGACCGCCGAACATCTGCGCATGAGCGGGCGGGCGCGGGGCGCCGCCGATGCGGGCAAGCTGGGCGACGAGGCGGCGGATGTGCTGGGGATGCTGCTGATCTATTGCGACCGGGCGGGGATCGATCTGGAGACCGCCGTGCAGAGGAAGTGGCTGAAATGGCTTCGCGACTGACTTCATTCCTGTCCGGACGGACCGTCGCGGTGGTTTGGTCGCTCCTCGCCCTGCTCTTCAGCAGCGGTCGCTACTGGCAATGGCAGAGCTTTGAGGCGCGGCAGGCCGAGTTCCTGGTGTTCCATGCGAGGGTCGCCCCGAATTTTCCCGCCGGAGAGCTCGACCAGTTGGCCCCTTCGAGCGACTTTCTGGTGATGTTCGCACTGTTGACGGGGTTCTGGATCGCGGCGGCGGTGCTGCAGTGGCGGCGCCCCGCGCATTGAGCCACAGCATGCGGCGCGTCGCCCGGCGCGCTGCTGTTCCGCTTCAAGGCGCTGGAACCCGTCGTCTGATCGCGTAAGAACGGGCGGCGGCAGCCCGGCCGCCGTCCGTCTCCGTCGAGGTCCGCTTGCCCCTGCCCCAACTCGTCCTCGTCGTCGCCCGCGCCCGCAACGGGGTGATCGGTCGTGACGGCGACCTGCCCTGGCGGCTGCGCAGCGACCTGCAGCGGTTCAAGGCCATCACCGTCGGCAAGCCCTGCATCATGGGCCGGCGGACGTGGGAGAGCCTGCCGCTGAAGCCCCTGCCCGGCCGGCTGAACATCGTGCTGTCGAAGGACGAGTCCTTCACGGCGCGCGGGGCGCTGGTCTGCACGACGCTGGACGAGGCGATCGAGATCGCGCGGGAGACGGCCGAGGACGACGGCGTCGACGAGATCTGCGTCATCGGCGGCACGGCCCTGTTCGAAAAGGCCCTGCCGCGGGCGAAGCGGCTTTATCTCACCGAGGTCGAGGCCGAGCCGGAGGGCGACGCGGTCTTCCCGGCGTTCGACGAGGCGGCCTTTGTCGAGGTATCGTCGGAGGCGCATCCAGCCGGAGAGAAGGACGACCACGCCTTCGTGTTCCGCGTGCTGGACCGCCGCTGAAAACAGGAGACCGCCCATGCTGATCGTGACCACCAATGACGCGCCCGGCCACCGCGTGGTGAAGACCCTGGGCGTGGTCCGCGGCATCACCGTGCGGTCGCGCAACGCCATCAGCGACATGGTCGGCGGGGTGCAGTCGGTCTTCGGCGGCCGGGTCGGGGTCTATGTGAAGCTGGCCGAGACGGCGCGTCAGGAGGCCTATGACGAACTGGTCGCCCATGCGCGAGAGATGGGCGCCAACGCGATCCTGGCCATGCGCTACGACGCCAACGAGATCATGCCGGGGATCACCGAGGTGCTGGCCTACGGCACCGCCGTGGTGGTCGAAGCCGAGGCCTGAGGCTCGGGCATCGCATCCGTCCCGCCCAGCCGGTCCCAGAACCGGAAATACAGGCCGTAGTTGGTCTTCATATGGGTGTGGTGGCGGCTGTGGTGGGTGGCCGTTATCAGCTGGGCGCCGGGGCCCGAGCGCACCCAGCGGTCGGGCCATATCTCCCAGCCGCAGTGGTTCATCACGGCGGCGGCGGTCATGACCGCCAGCAGGGCGACGACGACCCAGATATTGACCGGGATCAGGAAGACCAGCAGCGGCAGCAGCCAGGCCGTGGCGACCGCCTCGATGGGGTCGAAGGCGAAGCTGGCGAAGGGGCTGGGCTCGCGGCTGCGGTGATGGCCGGCGTGGGCGAAGGCGAACAGCCGCGGGTGATGCAGCAGCCGGTGGGTCCAGTAGTAGTGGGCGTCCTGGATCAGCAGCAGACCGACGAAACTGACCGGCAGCCACCCCCAGCCATGCAGGGCGGGATCGAGATACAGCCGCGTGCCGCCGGCCTTCCACGCCTCGAGCGCGATGGCGGCGGGAAAGGCGTAGATCGGCGTGGAGACCAGGGAATAGCGGATCTCCCGCAGCATCAGGCGGCGGGACGGCCGGTCGCGGTTGAGCCGGCGGCCGACGCCGGCCTTGCGGCCCCACTGCAGTTGCCAGACGGCGCCCGCGATCAGCAGATAGCGGGCGCCGATGATGGCGCTGAGCCACAGGGTGGTGATCAGGACGGCGAGGATCATTCCCGCCATCCTAGGGCGGTCAGGACAGGGTCGCCATCGCCGAGCGTTCGAAGTCCTTCAGCTCGTCGAGACGGCCGTCGCGGATCTTCTCGACCCAGTGGGGATCGGCCAGCAGGGCGCGGCCGACGGCGACGAGGTCGAATTCGTCGCGCTCCAGCCGTTCGATCAGGCCGTCCAGCGAGGCCGGCTTGGAGCCGGCGCCGCCGAAGGCCGCGATGAACTCTCCGTCGAGGCCGACCGAGCCGACAGTGATGGTCGGCAGGCCGGTGACCTTCTTCGTCCAGCCGGCGAAATTCAGGTCCGAACCCTCGAACTCCGGCTCCCAGAAGCGGCGCTGCGAGCAGTGGAAGACGTCGACGCCGGCCTCGACCAGCGGGGCCAGCCAGGCTTCGAGCTCGGCGGGGTCGTGGGCGTTCTTCGCCGCGAAGTCGTGCGACTTCCACTGTGACAGGCGCAGGATCACGGCCATGTCCGGGCCGACGCCCTCGCGCACCGCCCTGACCACCTCGGCCCCGAAGCGGGCGCGGTCGGCGATGGTCCCGCCGCCCCATTTGTCGGCCCGATCGTTGAGGCCGGACCAGAAGAACTGGTCGATCAGATAGCCGTGGGCGCCGTGGATCTCGACGGCGTCGAAGCCGAGCTCGCGGGTGGCGCGGGCCGAGCGGCCGAAGGCTGAGATCGTGTCGGTGATGTCCTCGTCGGTCATCGGCTCGAGGCCGCGCTTGCCGGGACTGGTCAGGCCCGAGGGGCTGTCGACCTTGCCCAGCGGAGCCCAGTCGGCGCCCTGCCCGCGGGCCGAACCGACGTGCCACAGCTGGGGCGCGATCAGGCCGCCGGCGGCGTGGACGTCCTCGACCACCTTCTTCCATTCCGGCAGGGCCTCGCCGTGGAAGACGGGGACGGCGGCGTCGTTGCGGGCGGCGGGGCGTTCGACGACCGTGCCCTCGGTGATGATCAGACCGACCCCGCCCTCGGCCCGGCGGCGATAGTAGCCGGCGACATCGCTGGTCGGGACGCCGCCCGGTGAGAAGGAGCGGGTCATGGGCGCCATGACGATGCGGTTGGGCATCTTCAGGGACTTGACCTCGAAGGGACGGAACAGGGCGTCGACGGACATGGGCGGCTCGCGAGTGACTGGAACCGACAAGGTGGCGATTACAGTTTCGTTTGGAAACCCTCAGAGGCCGAGTTTTTCCGCGAGGGCCCTGGCCATGCCGTCGAAGCGGGCGGCGTCCAGAGGCAGGCCGCCGAGGAAATCGCCGCCGGGACGTCTCCCGGCGGCCGACCTACCATCCGTGGTTACTCAACGCAGTCTTGCTGCACTTCACAAATCCAGTAGCCGCCGTCCAGAGTGTCGATGAAGACGCAGTTTACCGCGCATGCGGGAATTGGGGGCGTCTGGGCGACGGCGGGAAGCGTCACGATGGAAGACGCCGCAATCATCGCGGCCATCACAACCTTCTTGAGCATGATCTTCTCCTGATGCGGGAAATCCGCGTCAACATCGATAGGTGAATTTCGCGATGACACAACCGGAAATATGCCTCGGACAAAGGTGGACTCGTCCACGCTGTCCACGGGGTCCTGGGCGGTACAGCCAGAGATGGCGCGGGACTAGAGCAGACCCAAGGCTCTTGCCACCCGTTCCGCGAGTGCCGCGAAGCGACGGGCGATGTCGCCGTCAGGCTGGCTGACCACCACAGGCGCGCCGGCGTCGCCGCCTTCCCGGAAGGCCGCATCAAGGGGCAGGTCGCCGAGGAAGGGAGTGGACAGGCGCTCCGCCTCGGCCTTCGCCCCGCCCTGACCGAACACGGGGCCGGTCATGTTCTCGACCAGGCCCAGGGTCGGGACGCCGACCTTTTCGAACAGTCGGTGAGCGCGACGCGCGTCGGCGAGGGCCACTTCCTGCGGGGTGGAGACGATGACGGCGCCGTCGAGCGGCGTCTTCTGGATCAGGGTCAGCTGGACGTCGCCGGTGCCGGGGGGCAGGTCGACGACGAGGATGTCGAGCGGCGCCTCCTCCGTGCCCCAGGCCGTCTGGGTCAGCATCTGGGTCAGGGCCTGGGAGGCCATGGGCCCACGCCAGATCATGGCGTCGTCGGCCCTGGTCAGCAGACCGACGGACATGGCCTTCAGGCCGTGAGCCACATGGGGCTGGATCTTGCCGTCGCGGTATTCGGGCTGGCCGGAGATGCCCAGCATGGTCGGCAGGGACGGGCCGTAGACGTCGGCGTCGAGCAGACCCACCGACAGGCCGCGCGCGGCGAAGGCGGCGGCCAGATTGACGGCCACGGTGGACTTGCCGACCCCGCCCTTGCCGCTGGCGATGGCGAGGACGCGGCGGACATGGGCCGGCCGGTCGGTCGCGACGGGAGCCTTGGGCCGGGTCTGGTCGACCGCCTGGGGCGACAGGGAGGCGCGGCGGGTCGGGGCCGTGATCGCCTCGGCCGAGAGCACGACCGAGACGCGCGCCATGCCGGGCAGGGCTTTCAGCGCGGCCTCGGCGGCGTCCCGGACGGGCGCATAGAGGGCGGCGTCGGCGGTCGGCACCTCCATGACGAAGCCGGCGCGATCCTCTGCGACCGTCAGTCCCTGCACCAGACCGGCGGCGACCAGCCCCTGGCCGGTCTTCGGATCCAGGATGGCGTCGAGGGCGGCGATTACGGAAGCGCGGTCGGGCAAGGCGGGTCAGTCCGGGTTGCGGGGGCGAGGTCCGCGTTCTATCGCCGGAGACCCCTGCCCGCGAGCGCGCATTTTGTCCGACCCCCTCATCACCCTGATCGCCGGTCCGACCGCCTCGGGAAAGTCGCGGCTGGCGCTGGAGATGGCGGAGCGCACGGGAGCCCTGATCGTCAATGCGGACAGCCAGCAACTCTACGCCGATCTCAATGTCCTGAGCGCGCGGCCCTCGGCCGAGGATGAAGCGCGGGCGGAACACCGGCTGTACGGCGTGGCCGACGCGGCCGACGCCTGGTCGGTCGGACGCTGGAGCCGGGCGGTGCTGCCGAACCTGATCAAGCAGGCGGATCAGGGCCGGCCGGTCCTGCTGGTGGGCGGAACGGGTCTATATTTTACAGCACTCACAAAGGGGTTGGCGGACATTCCGGATGTTCCGGTCGAGGTCCGCGATGCCGCCGGCGCGATGTTCGACATCGACGGTGAGGCCGCCTTTCGGACGCGTCTGGCCGAGGTGGACGCGGCGGCGTCGGCGCGCATCGAGGCCGGCGACCGGCAGCGGCTGACCCGGGCCTGGGCCGTGGCCGAACACACCGGACGGTCTCTCAGCGCCTGGACGGCCGACACCTCGCCCCTGCTGGCGCCGGGCTCCTGGACCGGGCTGGTCGTCGAGCCGGAGCGGCCGGCCCTGTACGCCCGCTGCGACGCCCGCGTGGCGCAGATGGTCGAAGGCGGCGCGCTGGACGAGGTCCGGGCCCTGGTCGCCCGTGGCCTGGACCCCGACCTGCCGGCCATGAAGGCCGTCGGGGTGCGCGAGTTCGCCGCCCATCTGGCGGGCGAGACGACGCTGGCGGCGGCCGTGGAGGCGACGCGGCAGGCGACGCGCAACTACGCCAAGCGACAGCTGACCTGGTTCAGGAACCAGACGCCCGGATGGACACGGCATCCCGGGCCCGATGCGGTACCCTCGCCCGGGCCCTGAGACGCCGGTCGGCGCGGATGCTATGCAGGGCCGGGTGCGACGGTCGCATCCGCCAGCGTGATGTCGCCCGGACCGATCCGTTGCGCGCGCGCACCTCGGGAGCGCGCATGACGAACCGGGTCGATTCCCTGATCGAGCAGATCCGGGCGCTGGAGCATGATCTGGCGGCGGAGTTCTCGCGACAGCGCTCGGGTTTCCGCTTCGGGCTGGAGCACGGCCGGGCCCGGTTCGAGGAAGAGGCGCTCCGCCGGCTCGAGGAACGCCGCATCCACCTGGTGAAATACATCCTCGGAGCGCCGCTGCTTTACGTGCTGACCGCCCCGCTGATCTATTCGCTGATCCTGCCCTTCGCCGTGGTCGATCTGTGGGTGTCGCTCTATCAGGCGGTCTGCTTCCGCGTTTACGGCATCCCCCAGGTCCCGAGGGGCCGCTACATGATCTTCGACCGCCCCGGCCTGCCCTATCTGAACGCGGTCGAGAAGCTGAACTGCGCCTACTGTTCCTATGTCAACGGCGTCATCGCCTATGTCCGCGAGGTCGCGGCGCGCACCGAACAGTACTGGTGCCCGATCAAGCACACCCGGCGGCTGATGGGCGCGCACGGCCGCTATGCCGGGTTCGGCGATTTCGGCGACGGCGAGCACTATCGCGAGGCCCTGGAGGCGTCGCGCCGGGCGCTGCGGGAGGACTCCGGGGACTGACGTCCGTCGCGGCCCTCACTTCAGACCTTGGAAGCCGGCCCCGGAAGCCCTATATTGATCGTGCCGGGGCCTGCTCCGGATATGGCGATAAACGCGCTTGTAATAAGCGGACCGGACCCGGGTGCGATTCCCGGCGGCTCCACCATTTCTTCCCCGCGTTATCGGCGGAGCGAGCATGGGGCCGACTAGCATCGACGGACGTGTAAAGAAGCCGCCACGCCCTGGTCGAGGTCATGCGCGAGAANAGCATCGACGGACGTGTAAAGAAGACTGCTTTCGCCCGTCCTGGCCCACCGTATCGGGCCATTTTCTAACTGCGAACGATAACTTCGCTGGAGAAGTCGCTCTCGCCGCGTAAGCGGTTCGGGTGATTTCGAACACTTAAGTCCTGGGGGATCAGTTCCTCAGGCGGGGCCGCCGGGAGCCTGCCAACAGAATCCCGGCACTTTCACCATGTCGCCATCTTTCGCAGGCCGTCCGGCGCAGCTATCAGTCGCGCGAACCATCGAGGCGACCCATGGCCGACGAAACCCCTCCAGTCGACGAGATGCACTACGAGCAGCTGGCGCAGGACGCCCTGCGCGGCGTCATCCGCTCGGCGCT
The DNA here is from genome assembly GCF_001426805.1 of Brevundimonas sp. Root1423. NCBI lineage: Bacteria > Pseudomonadati > Pseudomonadota > Alphaproteobacteria > Caulobacterales > Caulobacteraceae > Brevundimonas > Brevundimonas sp. Root1423. Next base: position 62,237 of record NZ_LMFL01000005.1, on the reverse strand, counting down.
GGAACGCGCCGCCCTGCCCGAGGGCATTCCCGGGGCGCACCATTTCTACATCACGTTCAAGACGCGGGCGCCCGGCGTCAGCGTGCCGCCCGACGTCATGGCCAAATATCCGGACGAGATGACGGTCGTCCTGCAACATCAGTATTGGGACCTGAAGGTCGAGCCGACGAAATTCTCGGTCATGCTGAAGTTCGGCGGCATGCCGAAGGTCCTGGCCATGCCCTATACGGCGGTCACCCGCTTCTACGATCCGTCGGTGCAGTTCCTGCTGCAATTCGAGGCCCCGGCCACGGTCGAGGACATCGCCGCCGAGGTCGCCGCGGCCGAGCCGGTCCGCCCCGAACCTGTCGAGACCGGCGACGAGGGCCCCAAGGTCGTCTCGCTGGACCAGTTCCGGAAGAAGTAGCCTCTTCCCCTTCCGCACGCGTCGGCTAACCTCGGCCGGTCGGAACCGGGGAAGCGGTCATGGGACGGGCGTTGGTCATCGTGCTGGCGGTGTGGATCGCCCTCGTCTCCCCTGCGGCGGCCCAGACCCCGCGGAGCCAGCCCGGCCGGTTCGAAGGCTGGACCTCGGCCATCATCGCCGCCGACTGGCGCGACGGCCGCGGCCGGCCGATCCAGGCCTTCGACAATGCGCGCCGCGATCTGGTGAAGGGGTTTCTCGCCGCCGGCTTCCCGCGCGCGACCATGGTCGACTACAGTCTGAGGCCGGACGCGCCCGATCCGGCCACGGCCGAGGGCGTGCTGGACGGTCTTTACGAAGCGGCGGCGCGAGGGAACGCCGGCTGTCTGCTGTATTTCACCTCGCACGGCGTCCCCACGGCCATGGTGTTCGGCGACGCCCCGCGCATGACGCCCGACATGATGGTCAACATCGTCCGGCGAGCCTGCGGCGCGCGGCCCACGGTTGTGATCGTCTCCGCCTGCTATTCGGGAATTTTCGTCAACGGCCTGTCGGCCCCGAACCGGATGGTCCTGACCGCCGCCAGTCGCGAGCGGACGTCGTTCGGCTGCGGGGCGGACGAGACCTATCCGTGGTTCGACGGCTGTGTACTGGAGACGCTGCCGACGGCGACGGACTTCCTCGCGCTGGCGGCGGGAGCGCGGGCCTGCGTGACGCGCAAGGAACAGGAACACGGGGTCGATCTGAGTTCCGAGCCCCAGCTGTTCGTCGGCTCCGAGATGCAGCTGCGTCTGCCGACGCTGCGGTTCAGCCGATCGACAGGCGCGGGAAGACCCGGATCGTGATCCGCTCGCGCTCGCCCTCGCGCCGTTCGACCAGCAGGCGGGCGACCTGGGCGTCGTCGTGGAACAGATAGCCCTTGATGGCGTCCAGCAGGGCCTTGGCCAGGTTGTCCAGATCCATCCACGGCGGATCTCCGACATGCTCCATCAGGATCTCGACCGTGTAGTCGCCGTATGACGGGCGCGACGACCATTCCTTGCGCATGAATTCATAGACCAGCGGCTTGTAGTATTTGGCCTGGGTGGTCAGGCCGTCGATGGTGATCTCGACGGCGTCGCCGACCTCGCGGGCGCGGACCTTTCCGATGCCGATCCAGCCTGCGGTCATTCAGCCGTCCTCGCCCCAGCGCCTTGTTCGCGCGCGGCCCCGTGCTACACCGCCGCGCACTGTCCCGCCACGTCCGATGAGCCCCGCCGACCATGACGAACCGCACCGAAACCGACACCTTCGGCCCCATCGAGGTCGCCTCGGACCGCTACTGGGGCGCCCAGGCGCAGCGGTCGCTGGGGAACTTCAGGATCGGCTGGGAAAAGCAACCCCTGCCGATCGTCCGGGCCCTGGGCGTCGTCAAGCGCGCCGCGGCGGAAACCAATATGGCGCTGGGCAAGCTGGACCCGAAAATCGGCGAGACCATCGTCTCGGCGGCCAATGAGGTCATCGCCGGCAAGCTGAACGACCATTTCCCGCTGGTGGTCTGGCAGACCGGCTCGGGCACCCAGTCAAACATGAACGCCAATGAGGTGATCTCGAACCGGGCGATCGAGATGCTGGGCGGCGAGATGGGATCGAAAAAGCCGGTCCACCCCAACGACCACGTCAACATGAGCCAGTCGTCGAACGACACCTTCCCCACGGCCATGCACGTCGCCTGCGCCGAACAGGTGGTCAACGACCTGATCCCGGCGCTGAAGCATCTGCATGCGGCGCTGGAGGCCAAGGCGAAGGCCTGGGCCCACATCATCAAGATCGGCCGCACCCACACCCAGGACGCCACGCCCCTGACCCTGGGCCAGGAGTTCGGCGGCTATGCCCAGCAGGTCGCCAACGGCATCGAGCGAATCGAACTGACCCTGCCGAAGCTGATGGAGCTGGCCCAGGGCGGCACGGCCGTCGGCACCGGGCTGAACGCCCCGGTCGGTTTCGCCGAACAGGTGGCCGAGCGGATCGCCGCCATCACCGGCCTGCCCTTCGTCACCGCGCCCAACAAGTTCGAGGCCCTGGCCGCCCATGACGCCATGGTCTTCACCCATGGGGCCATCAACACGGTCGCCGCTTCGCTGTTCAAGATCGCCAACGACATCCGCTTCCTCGGCTCGGGCCCGCGTTCGGGCCTCGGCGAACTGGCCCTGCCGGAGAACGAGCCGGGTTCGTCGATCATGCCGGGCAAGGTCAATCCGACCCAGTCGGAGGCCCTGACCCAGGTCTGCGTCCAGGTGTTCGGCAACCACGCGGCGGTGACCTTCGCCGGCTCGCAGGGGCATTTCGAGCTGAACGTCTTCAATCCGGTGATGGCCTACAACTTCCTGCAGTCGGTGCGGCTGATGGCCGACGCGGCGGTGTCGTTCACCGACAACTGCGTGGTCGGGATCGAGCCGCGCGAGGACAACATCAAGCGTGGTCTCGACAACTCGCTGATGCTGGTCACGGCGCTCAACGGCAAGCTGGGCTATGACGTCTGCGCGAAGATCGCCAAGACGGCGCACAAGAATGGAACCACCCTGCGCGAGGAGGCGGTCGGCGGCGGCTATCTGACCGACGCCGAGTTCGACGAGGCGGTGCGGCCGGAGAAGATGATCTCGCCGGGGTGATCGGCGCCTACCCCGGGTTGGTGGCGATAAGCCGGGTTTCGGGTTAGGCTGTCGTCCATGGGCAAGGTCGAGCTGAATATCGGCATCGAGCCGGAACTGGTCGAACAGGCCCAGCGGCTCGGCCTCTCCATCACCGGCATGAGCGAGGTTCAGCTTCGGCTGCATCTGCAGAAAATCGATCCGGCCGGCGCCGAAGCGCGGGCGAAGCGCTGGGCGGAAGAGAACGCCGAGGCGATCAAGGATCACAACCGCCGGATTCGGGAACGAGGCCTCCTTTCGGATCATTTCCGGACTTGGTGATGCGTCAGTTCGACGTCTTCGAGAACCCCTCGCCAGCGGCCCGGCGGTTCGCACCCTACCTCGTCGTTATGTCGTCCCATCTGCTGCTGGATTTCGACGATGCAGTTGTCGCCCCGCCTGTAAACGACAGTCAGGGAACCGTTCCGGGTCTGGAGCTCGACATCGATCTGAATGGCGAGCCGCTGGTGCTGGTGATTTCCGAGATGGCCGGCGTGGAGGGACGGACCTTACGCCGCCAGGTGGGAACACTGGTCGCATGCGAGGATGCCACCCGCCGCGCGCTCGACCGGCTGTTCACCGGCTTCTGATCATGACCGCCCTCACCCGCCCCTACTGGATCGAGGCGCGCTTCGAGCGGCGCGAGGGGTGGGACGACGGCGTCTATCCGTTCAACCTGCCGGTCCTCAAGGCGCTCGAGATCCTGGTCTTCCATCCGCGGGTGACCTTTCTCGTCGGCGAGAACGGCGCGGGAAAGTCGACGCTGATCGAGGCCCTGGCCATCGCCTGGGGCTTCAACGCCGAGGGGGGATCGCGGGACCACCGGTTCTCGACCCGCGCCTCGCATTCGCCTTTGCATCGCTTCATCCGGCCGGTGCGCGCGCCGGTAAAGGCGAAGGACGGCTATTTCCTCAGGGCCGAGAGCTTCTTCACCACCGCCAGCTATGTGGAGGCGTCCGGCACGGGCCGGGCCGGCCAGACCGGCCTGCACGAGCAGTCGCACGGGGAGAGCTTCTTCAACCTGTTCGACAACCGCTTCATGGGCGACGGGCTCTACATCCTCGACGAGCCGGAGGCGGCGCTGTCGCCGACCCGGCAGCTGTCGTTTCTGGCGCGGATGCACGAGCTGGTGCTGCGAGGGTCGCAGTTCATCATCGCCACCCATTCGCCGATCATTCTCGGCTACCCCGACGCGTGGCTCTATCAGGCATCGGCCGATGGGCTGGAGCGTGTCGCGTATGAGGACACCGAGCATTTTCAGGTGACCCGCGGTTTCCTGAACCGCCGCGAGACCTATCTCGACGTCCTGCTGGCCGACGACTGAACCTAGGGCTTGTCGCGGATCGTGCGGCCGATGGGGGCGAGCGCCAGCTTGGCCAGCTCCAGATCCTTGAGGGCGAACGGGATGCCGATGATGGAGATGAACTCGGCAACGGCGATGATCAGATGCGACAGGGCGATGTACCAGCCGGCGAAGATGAACCAGACGACGTTCAGCACGAGGCCGAGTCCGCCGGTGCCGATGTCGTGCTGGCCGGTGAATTCGTCGCGCCAGACCACCTCGCGTCCGAACGGCCAGAAGGAATAGCTGGCGATCCGCCAGGCGGCGAAGGTCCAGGGCAGGCCGACCACGGTCAGGGCCAGGATCGCGCCCCCGAACAGCCACAGCAGGCCGGACAGCCAGCCTCCGAAGACGAACCAGAGCAGGTTGAGGATCAGGCGGATCAAGGCGGACGTCTCCACGCGTCCCATGCGGACGCCCGCCATAGATAGGACGAAGGCCCCGCCGATATCAGCGGGGCCTTCGTGAATTCGCGGTAAGCCGGGTGGGTCTAGTGTTTCTCGGTCCAGCGGGCCTTCGCCTCGTCGCGGGTGAGGTTCAGGTGCACGTGCTCGCCGACGTGATGGACCCAGCTGACGGGAATCATATGGTGTTTGAAGCCGCCGGCGAGATCCAGCTTGGCCAGTTCGATCTGGTCGCCGATGACGTGATCGACGCGGCCCACGTGCTCGCCGTCCGAGCCGACGACTTCGAGGTGTTCGCGGATTTGAGACGGGTCTACCATGGGGAGCTCCTGACGGGTTTCGCTGTCGGGAATAATCGCCCGATCGACGGTCGGGTTGCATCGCGGAGACCGGCATGGGCGAGGTCGTCAATCTGAACAAGGCGCGCAAGGAGCGCGCGAAGGCCGAGGCCAGGGCCGCCTCCACGGCGAACCGCGCCAGCCATGGGCGTTCGAAGGCGGACCGCGCGGCGGCCGACAAGGAGCGCGCCCGAATTCAGCGGCTGCTGGACGGATCGAGACTGGAGGATTGAGGCATGGCTGACCCGCGTCAGGACCCGCGCATCAGGCACGGCCTGATCCCGATTCTGGTCGCCATGCGGGTCAAGGCCGAGCGCGAGCGGCGGACGGCGGAAATGGCGAAGAAGGCCGAGGCCCCGAAGAAGCCGAAGCGCGGCTGGTTCCGCTAGCTCGAGACCCTGGGCGCGCGGATCAGCAGCGCCTGACCCGACAGCACCAGCATCAGGCCGGCCAGGGCCGTCCAGCCGAAATGGGCGCCCTCGAACAGCACGGACACCAGCATGGCGATCGGCGGCGTCAGGGCCGAGATGTAGCTGGCCATGGCGTAGCCGATGGTGCGGGCGATGGTGAAATAGAGGCCGAAGGCGATGACCGAGCCGAAGACGGACAGGTAGAGCAGCGAGCTGACGTAGGTGAAGGTGGGGTCGATGCGGAACTCGACCCCCGTGGCCAGGCCAAAGAGCGCCAGCAGGCCGGTTCCGTAGGCCATGGCCCAGGCGGTCGAGGGAATGGCCGCCGAACCGCGGGTCTGGCCCCGCCAGGCGAAGAAATTGCCGAAGGCCGAGGCCGTGGTGGCGATCAGGGCGAGGCCGACGCCGAGGGCCGCCCGGTCGTCGAAACCCGCGCTGAGCACCTCGCCGCCCGACAGCACGGCGACGCCGACCAGGCCGAGAACCGCCCCGCCCCATGAGGCCGCGGCCGCCTTCTGCCCGGCGGCTAGGCGGAAGAGAACGAGGTTGAGGAAGGTCAGGGAGGCGAAGGTGACGGCCACGATGGCCGAGGCCACATGGCCTTCGGCGGCGTAGGTGAAGCTGTAGCTGATCGAGAAGGCGAAGAGCCCCTGCCCCAGGGCCGCCAGATGCTGGGCGCGCGTCAGGCGGAGGTTCTGCCGTGCGATCAGGCAGCCGAGGAACAGGACGATCGACGCCAGGCCGAAGCGCCAGACGATCGAGGCCAGCGGCGGCACCGATCCCAGCTGCAGGGTGATGGCGTACCAGGTGGTGCCCCAGATCATGGCGCAGATGATCACGCCGCCGATCCCGAGAAGCGTGGTCCGGGACAGGGGTGGGCGCGCGACGGGCGCGATTTCGACCGGGGAGGACATGCGCCGCAAATGAACCGCGTCGGGACGCGACACAAGCCGGGTTATCCGCGCCTGCCACAAGGCGACCTTGTGCCAGCTGAAATCGCGGTCAGCCGCGGAGCTTGAGTCCGGCGCGGACCTCTGCGGGCACCGACTGATAGACGGTCGGCGGCCGGATGCCGAGCCGCGCGCGGACGGCGTCCAGCGGCTGTTCGAACAGGGCTTCATAGTCCAGTCCGGGCAGCCAGCGGGCGGCCTTGCCGTTGCGCCAGGCCTGCCAGACGGCGCGCCGCGCCGGCACCGACCGCGCCTCGCGCTGGATCTCCCGCGCCGCGCCCCAGCCGATGAAGGCGAAGCCGAGGTTCCGGGTCTGGCCGTAAGAGAATGACACGACGCAGGCCTCGCCGAGGGCGTCCGTCTCATAGCCGGTGAGGACGTGCCAGATGTCGTGGATGTCGCGCAGGCGGCGCGAGTACCAGACGACCGGGTGCGGGGCGTCGATGAAGGGCACCACCTCGCGCTCGACCTCGGCCAGGCCGTCGGCGGTGAAGCCGCGGGCCTCGCGGAAGGCCCGGTAGTGCGCCCCGACCGTGCCGGGCCCGAACCGCGCCAGCCAGACGGGATCGTCCAGCTTGTGGGCCAGTTCCTCGCGCAGGAAGGCCTGGCGCCCGCCTTCCATGGTGGACAGCATCCGCTGGTAGCCTCGCGAGACCGACCGGCCGCTGAGGGCCTGCATGATGCGGAACACCTGTACGGTGTCCTCCTTGTCGCGGATCAGTCGGCGAAACGCCTTCAGCGCCGCCAGCGGGCGCAGCCGCTCGGAGCGGACCTTGCGGAAATCATCGGTGGCGGCGGCGGTCATGGTCATGGCGGGATCCGGGAGGATGGCGCAGTGTAGCGAAAGCGGCGTCCCGGGGGAACGGGACGACGTAGCTTGGGTGAACGTCGATAATATTGCTTGAAGGCCCCGTAATGCCGTCTCCCCCTTCTGCGGCGCCGACCCCCCGGCTTCAGTCCCTCGCCCTGGCCTGGCCGCCCCATGAACTGCGCCAGGAGGACGTCGCCGCCAACGGGGCCGAGATGTTCGCCACCACCCACGGCGGCTTCGAACGGCTGGCCCCGATCTATCGCAACGCCCGGATCGAGACGCGGCACTCCTGCGTGCCGATCGAGTGGTATCTGAAGCCGCACAGCTTCTCCGAGCGCAACGATCTGTTCCTCGAGAACGCGGTCACGGTGCTGGCCGAGGCCGCGGACAAGGCGCTGGATCAGGCCGGGCTGGAGGCGGGCGACATCGACGCCATCGTCGTGGTCTGCACGACCGGCATCGCGACGCCGGCCCTCGACGCGCGGCTGATGCAGGTGATGCCCTTCCGGCCGGACGTGCGGCGGCTGCCGATCTTCGGACTGGGCTGCGCCGGCGGGGTCGTGGGACTGGCGCGGGCGGCGGATCTGGCGCGGGCGCGGCCTGACGAACGGTTGCTGTTGCTGGTGGTCGAACTCTGCGCCCTCACCTTCCGGGCGCAGGACCGGTCCAAGAGCAATCTGGTCGCCACGGCCCTGTTCGGCGACGGCGCGGCGGCGGCCGTGATCAGCTGCCGCGACGACGCGACGGGACCCGCCCTGGGCGCCAGCCGCGAACACACCTGGCCCGACAGTCTCGACGTCATGGGCTGGGACGTGGCCGACGACGGGCTCAAGGTCGTATTCAGCCGCGACATCCCGGCCCTCGTCCAGAATGACTTCAGGCCCGTGGCGATCGACTTCCTGACGAGCCAGGGCCTGACCACGGCCGACGTGGGCGGCTTCGTCTGCCACCCCGGCGGGGCCAAGGTCATTGACGCCCTGGAGGCGTGTTTCGACCTGCCCGAGGGCGCCCTGACCCACACGCGGGACGTCCTGCGCGACCACGGCAATATGAGCGCGGCCACGGTGCTGTTCGTGCTCAGGGCCATGCTGGACGACGGGACGAAGGGGCCGCTGCTGCTGACGACCCTGGGGCCTGGCTTCACGGCCGGACTGATGCTGGTGCATGCGTGATGTGGCTGTGGCTGGTGCTCGGCCTGGTCGCGGCGCAGCGGCTGTGGGAGCTGTGGCTGGCGGATCGCAATACGAAACGGTTGCTGGCCGAAGGCGCGATCGAGGTCGGCGCGGGCCACTATCCGCTGTTCGTGATCCTGCACGCCAGCTGGCTGGCGGCGATCGCGACCGTCACGCCGTGGTCGACGGTCCCCGATCCCCGCTGGCTGGCGCTGTATGTCGTCCTGCAGGCCGGCCGGCTGTGGGTGATCGCGACGCTCGGGCCGTTCTGGACCACGCGCATCATCACCCTGGCCGGCGCGCCCCTGGAGACCCGCGGCCCCTACCGCTTCCTCCGCCATCCCAACTATGTGGTCGCCTCGCTGGAAATCCTCGTCCTGCCGCTGGCGTTCGGCCAGGTCTGGATCGCACTGGTCTGGAGCCTGGCCAACGCGCTACTGGTCGGCTGGCGCATCCGGGTGGAGGATCGCGCCTTGCAGGACCGCCGCGGCCGATGCTGAAAAAACGCTCCGTCTCCCTGTCCGGCCATGCGACCTCGGTGGCGCTCGAGCCCGCCTTCTGGACCGTGCTGGACGCGATCGCGGCCACCGCGGGCCTGTCGCAGGCCGGCCTGATGAAGCGGATCGACGAGCGGCGGGGACGCACGCCCCTCGCCTCGGCCTGCCGGCTCCTGGCGCTGGCCTGGGCGGGCGGGGATCGGTCTTTCGCCGAACAGGAGTCTCCCGATTGACAGCCGCCGGGGTTGGCGCATCCTTCTTCCCGGAGGCGTCGTCATGGCCAATGAAAAACTGATCCCCGCCGCGGTCATCGGAGGCCTGCTGGCCCTCGGCATGCTGGGCGGCGGCGCCCTCATCGGACAGGGGATCGTCAACGCGCGGGTCGGCGACCGGGCTGTCAGCGTCCGCGGCCTGGCCGAGCGCAATGTGAAGGCGGATCTGGCCGTCCTGCCGCTGCGCTTCACGGCGTCCGGCGACGTGCTGTCCGAGGTGCAGGGCCGCATCGACGGCGATCTGTCGATCGTACGGACCTTCCTGACCGCCCAGGGCTACCCGGCCGACGCCGTGTCGCTGGGCCGGCTTGAGGTCGCGGATACGCGGTCGCGCGAATACGCCAACCAGACCGGCGGGCCGCGCTTCATCCTCGCCCAGACGGTGATCGTGCGGACGACCGACGTGGACCGGGTCCAGGCCACCACCCGCGCCCTCAACGATCTCGTGCGGCAGGGCGTGGTGTTGCAGGACTTCACCGGCCCCACCTATGTCTTCACGAAGCTGAATTCGGTTCGCCCGGCCATGATCGCCGAGGCGACAGCCGCCGCCCGCACCGGCGCCGAGCGGTTCGCCCAGGATTCAGGCGCGCCGCTGGGGCCGATCCGGCAGGCGACCCAGGGGTCGTTCGAAATCCTCGCCCGCGACGAGATCGGCGACGAAAGCCAGTCCCCGGACAAGAAGGTCCGGGTCGTGACAACCATCAGCTACCGTCTGCGCTGACGGATCAGTTTTCCGGCACGCGTTCCGGGCCCGGGACGGTCGGCGGTTCAACCGAGGGCATGTCGGGCAGGTCCGGAACCTTGGGCGCGTCCGGCAGGGTGGGCCGCGGCAGGTCGACATCGATGTCGACGTTGGTGTCCTTCGTTCCGCTGGCGCCGCCTTGCGAGAAGACGACGAAGGCGATGACGAGCACCACAACGACGAGGCCGCCGACCAGCAGGCCGATCCAGCTGCTGCCGCCGCCGCTGCGCGCGGGGGGATTGTTGATGGTGGTGTGATGAACCTCGGTCCGCGGCGTGGGTTCGACGGGCGGCGGAATGTTGGGATCTGTCATCGGTCAGTTCGCGCTCGGCACGGCCGGGGCCGAGACTTCGGGCAGGTTGACGTCGACGTTGACGTCCTTCGTCTCGGGGGCGCCGCCGCGGGCGAAGACGAAATAGGCCACGATGGCGAGGACGACGACGATGCCGCCGACGATGAAGGCCAGGCCGGCGTTGCCGCCGCCGCTTCCGGTGTTGTTGATGTTGTCGGCCATGGAAGACCCCTTCCCTGATTGCTGATGCAGCCGGAACGACGGTCACGCTTGGCGGTTCCGCGACCGGAGGCGCACGCCGACGCTGACATATGGCTCCGTGCCCCTTATGTTCCGCCGATGAGTCTGCCTGACGCCCCCGCCCCCCGCATTTCCGACCTGGCCCGTTCGCGCGGCCCCAATGGCGTGGAGCCGTCGGCGCCCGACTATCTGGCCGGGCTCAATCCCGAACAGCGCGAGGCGGTCGAGACCGTCGACGGCCCGGTGCTGGTGCTGGCCGGGGCCGGCACGGGCAAGACGCGGGTGTTGACCACCCGGCTGGCGCATATCCTGGCCACCGGTCGGGCCCGGCCGTGGGAGCTGCTGGTCGTCACCTTCACCAACAAGGCCGCGCGCGAGATGCGCGAGCGGATCACCCATCTGATCGGCCCCTCGGCCGAGGGACTGCGCTGGCTGGGCACCTTTCACAGCGTCGCGGCCCAGATCCTGCGCCGGCACGCCGAACTGGTCGGGCTCAAGTCGACCTTCACCATCCTGGACACGGACGATCAGGAACGGGTCTGCAAACAGCTGCTGGAGGCCGCCAACCTCGACACCAAGCGCTGGACGCCRCGTTCGCTSAGCGGCCTGATCGACCACTGGAAGAACCGCGGCTGGACGCCGGACAAGCTGCCGCCGTCCGAGGATTTCGCCAACGGCAAGGGCCACAGCCTGTACGCGGCCTATCAGGCGNCTTGGGCGGTCAGGGCGGCGGTGCGGGTGGTCTCGAAGGCACCGACGATCAGGAGCGGGTCTGCAAACAGCTGCTGGAGGCCGCCAACCTCGACACCAAGCGCTGGACGCCACGTTCGCTCAGCGGCCTGATCGACCACTGGAAGAACCGCGGCTGGACGCCCGACAAGCTGCCGCCGTCCGAGGATTTCGCCAACGGCAAGGGCCATGCGTTGTACGCGGCCTATCAGGCGCGTCTGGTCAGCCTGAACGCCTGCGACTTCGGCGATCTGTTGCTGCACAATCTGACCATCCTGTCCCAGCATGCGGATATCGCGGAGGAATATCGCCGTCGGTTCCGCTACATCCTGGTCGACGAATACCAGGACACCAACGTCGCCCAGTATCTGTGGCTGCGGCTGTTGACCTCCTCGACCGGCAACGTCTGCTGCGTCGGGGACGACGATCAGTCGATCTACGGCTGGCGCGGGGCCGAGGTGGACAACATCCTGCGCTTCGAACGCGACTTTCCCGGAGCCAAGGTCGTAAGACTGGAGCGCAACTATCGGTCTACGCAACACATTCTCGGCGCCGCGTCCGGCCTGATCGCCGCCAATCGCGACCGCTTGGGCAAGACCCTGTGGACCGAGGATCTGAGCGGCGACAAGGTCCGGGTGCGCGGCGTGTGGGACGGCGAGGCCGAGGCCCGGCTGATCGCTGACGAGATCGAGACCGCCCGCCGCGCCGGCGTCCCCTACAGGGACATGGCCGTGCTGGTCCGGGCCTCGTTCCAGATGCGCGCGTTCGAGGAGCGGTTCGTGCTTCTTGCCGTGCCCTACACGGTCATCGGCGGGCCGCGCTTCTTCGAACGGGCGGAAATTCGCGACGCCCACGCCTATCTGCGGCTGATCCTGTCCGAGGACGACGACCTGGCCTTCGAGCGGATCGTCAATGTGCCCAAGCGCGGCATCGGCGACACCAGCGTGCAGAAGGTGCTGCAGATCGCCCGGCTGTCGGGCGTGTCGGCCATGGCGGCGGTCCGCGACCTGATCACTTCGGACGAGCTTCAGGCGCGGACGCGGACGGCGCTCAGCAACTTCGTGCGCGACATCGACCGCTGGCGGGCCCTGGCCCAGACCACGACCCACTGGGAGCTGACCGAGGCCGTGCTCGAGGAGAGCGGCTACACCGACATGCAGAAGGCCGATCGCGCCACCGGCCAGACGCGTCTGGACAACCTCAAGGAGCTGACGCAATCCATGCAGCAGTTCGAGACCCTGCCCGCCTATCTGGAGCACGTCTCGCTGGTCATGGACCTCGACCGGGGCGGTTCCGACGACGCGGTGCAGATCATGACCCTGCACGGGGCCAAGGGGCTGGAGTTCCCGCTGGTCTTCCTGCCGGGGTGGGAGGAAGGGGTCTTCCCGAGCCAGCGCAGCATCGACGAGAAGGGCGAAAAGGGTCTCGAGGAGGAACGCCGCCTCGCCTACGTCGGCGTCACCCGGGCCAAGTCGGACGCGCGCATCAGCTTCGCCGCCAACCGGCTGGTCTACGGCCGCTGGACCTCGCAGCTGCCCAGCCGCTTCGTCGACGAACTGCCCATGGCCCATGTCGAGGCCGAGAGCGACACCGGCTATTATGGCGTCACCCCCGGCATGAAGGACGCGAAGAGCCGCTGGGACGACATGCCCACCTTCGGCAGCGGCTATTCCTCGCCGGGCTGGAAGCGGGCGCAGTCGTTCACGGCCGGGCGGGCTCCGGCGGCGAAACCGGCGCGGCATACGCTGATCGAGGGCGACGGGCGGCTGTTGGCCACGGCGGACCCGAAGGCCGGCGGGAATTGGTCGAAGGGCGAACGGGTGTTTCACCAGAAGTTCGGCTACGGCCTGATCACCGGCATCGAGGGCAACAAATTGCTGGTCGCGTTCGAGAAGGCCGGGGAGAAGAAGGTGATCGACAGCTTCGTGGAGAAGGTCTGACCGGTCGACCGGAGTGCGGACCGGCGGCGGGCCTAACCCGCCCCAACCCTTCGTTAAGCCTGACGCCCGACTCTGCACGCGTGCGCGAATCCCGTCCAGACACGGTCCTGATCGAGCCCGCCCCCAGCCTGTGGGAACGGGTGATCTGCATCGGCCTCATCGCCATGCTGACCGGCGCCCTGATCGGGCCCGTGTTCGCGCCGCTGCAGGAAGAGACGCCGGTGCTGCGTCTGGTGTGGCTGCCCGCCTATGCGGCCATCTTCGGCATGGCGGCGTATCGGATCGACCGGATGTGGCGGGCCTGGCCGGCGATGCTGGCCATGCTGTCCGTCGTCGGCCTGGCCTTCGCCTCGAAATACTGGTCGATCGACTATGAGACGACCAGCCGGCGGGTCCTCGCCCTGGCCATCAGCGGCGTGTTCGCCCTGTATCTGGGCGCGGTGTTCCGGGGTCCTCACCTGCCGCGGCTGCTGATGCACGCCGCCCTGGTGATGGCGGTGGGCAGTCTGGCGATGGTCTTCGCCTTCCCCTCGATCGGCGTGCATCAGGCCGATAACGCCGGCCTGTGGCGCGGCCTCTGGTACGAGAAGAACCAGATGGGGGCGGTGATGGTGATCGGGGCGACGGCCGCCGCCGCCTGCCTGGCCTCGCCCGACCCGCGCCGGCTGCTGCCCGCCCTCACCCTCGGCCTGGCCTCGATGCTGGTGCTGGCCACCCAGTCCAAGACCTCGCTCCTGTGCCTGATCGTCGGCCTCGGCCTCGTCGGCGGTTTCTGTTCGCTGAAGCGCGGCGGCGCGGCGTTCAGCGTCGTGGCGATCTGGGTCGCCGTCGTGGTGGCAGGACTGGGCATATGGACGTGGGAAACCCATTCGGTCGCGGTGCTGGAGGCGCTGGGCAAGGACCCGTCGCTGACCGGCCGGACCGAGATCTGGGACAGCCTGATGCGCAAGGTCGCCGACCGGCCATGGACCGGATACGGCTACGGCGCCTTCTGGGGACGCGTGGGGGAATCGGTCCCCGCCGACTGGGTGCGCAAGGAGACCGGCTGGACCGTGCCCAGCGCCCACAACGGCTGGATCGACCTGCTGGTGCAACTCGGCTGGCCCGGGGCGGTGCTGGTCGGCGTGCTGATGGCCGCGACGGCCCTGATCGCCGTTCTGCGCTCCATGGGATCGGGCGTGCGCGAGGGCTGGTGGGGGCTGGGCTTCCTGGCCGCCTTCTTCGTGCTGAGCCTGTCGGAAAGCATCCTGGTGCAACACCAGAGCCTGCCCTGGGTGCTGTTCCTGGCGGTCCTGACCCGCGCCGTCCTGCCCTCGCCCGCCCCGGTCGCCGTTCCGCTTGTGGAGAAGCGGCGCGGGGCCTACCAGACCGGCTCCCGAATCGCCGCACAGTATCCGCATGGGCCAGTCCGATCCCGCACCGTCGTTTCTCGATGACCTCTTTGGAGGGCCGCCTGCCGGCGCGCCCGATCCCGACCCCGCGCCCGCCAATGATCCGGCCTTGACGCCCCAGGCCGCCGCGCCGAAGCCGAACCCCGAGCCGGTCAGCGCCCCCACGCCCGCCCCGTCCGCTCCGCCGGTCGCCGGCAACTATTCGGCCTCCTCCATCGAGGTGCTGGAAGGCCTTGAGCCCGTCCGCAAACGCCCCGGCATGTATATCGGCGGCACCGACGAGCGGGCCCTGCACCACCTGTTCGCCGAGGTCCTCGACAACGCCATGGACGAGGCGGTGGCCCGCCACGCCAGGCTGATCACCGTCGATCTGGACGCCGAGGGCTGGCTGGCCGTTCGGGACGACGGCCGCGGAATTCCCGTCGATCCCCACCCCAAACATCCAGGCAAGTCGGCGCTGGAAGTGGTCATGACCGTCCTCCACTCGGGCGGCAAGTTCTCGGGAAAAGCCTATGAAACCTCAGGCGGTTTGCATGGCGTCGGTGTCAGCGTCGTCAATGCGCTGAGCGAACAGCTGGACGTCACCGTCTGGCGCGACGGCCATGAGTGGAAACAGTCGTTCAGCCGCGGCCTGCCGCTCGGCTCCATCGTTCAGGGTCTGCCCTCGAAGAAGAAGGGCACCCTGATCCGGTTCAAGCCGGACGAGGAAATCTTCGGCGTCGGCGCGGCCTTCAAGCCGGCGCGGCTGTTCCGCATGGCCCGGTCCAAGGCCTATCTGTTCCGCGGCGTCGAGATACGCTGGACCTGCGCCGCCGAACGCATCACCGACCACACCCCGACCGAGGCGGTGTTCCACTTCCCCAACGGCCTGGCCGACGCCCTGGCCGAGCGGATCGGCGATCTGGAGACGGTCACCCCGGCCTTCTCGGGCCGCGTCGAGCGCAAGGGCGAGGCCGGCGCCGTCGAATGGGCCGTGACCTGGTCCCCGATCGGCTTCGGCGAGGCCGACGGCTTCGTCTCCTCCTACTGCAACACCGTCTCGACCCCGGATGGCGGCACGCACGAGGCCGGCTTCCGCGCCGCCCTGGTCAAGGGCCTCAAGGCCTATGGCGAACTGACCAACGAGAAGCGCGCCGGCCTGATCACGGCCGAGGACGTGATCGCCAACGCCGGGGCCATGATCTCGGTCTTCATCCGCAATCCCGAGTTCCAGGGTCAGACCAAGGACCGCCTCTCCTCCCCCGACGGCCAGCGTCTGGTCGAGCAGCTGATGCGAGATCCGCTGGACCACTGGCTGACGGAAAGTCCTAAACAAGCCAACACCTTGCTGGGCTTTGTTATCGAGCGGGCCGAGGATCGGCTGAAGCGGCGCAAGGACAAGGAGGTCCAGCGGGCCCAGGCCACGCGCAAGCTGCGCCTGCCCGGCAAGCTGTCGGACTGCTCGCGCCAGTCGGCCAACGGCACCGAGCTGTTCATCGTCGAGGGCGACTCGGCCGGCGGCTCGGCCAAACAGGCCCGCGACCGCACGACCCAGGCCATCCTGCCCCTGCGCGGCAAGATCCTGAACGTCGCCTCGGCCACGGCCGACAAGCTGCGCGCCAACATCGAACTGTCGGATCTGGCGCTGGCGCTGGCGCTGGGCGTCCAGCCCGGCAGCCGGTTCAACATCGACGACCTGCGCTACGAGCGGATCGTCATCATGACCGACGCCGACGTGGACGGGGCGCACATCGCGGCGCTGCTGATCACCTTCTTCTACCGCTCGATGCCCGAGACGATCCGTCAGGGCCGGCTGTTCATGGCCCTGCCCCCGCTCTACCGGATCAGCGCGGGTCCTCTGAGCGAGTACGCCCGCGACGACGCCCACCGCGACGAGCTGATCGCCACGGTGTTCAAGGGCAAGAAGGTCGAGATCGGCCGGTTCAAGGGCCTGGGCGAGATGATGGCTTCCCAGCTCAAGGAAACCACCATGGACCCGAAGAAGCGCACCCTCGCGCGGGTCACGGTGCCGGAGTCCGAGGACGAGATCGAGGACCTCGTCGAACGCCTGATGGGCCGCAAGCCCGAGGCCCGCTTCCAGTTCATCCAGGAAAACGCGCGGTTCGCGGTGGCCGACCTGGACGTCTAGATCAGGGACAGGTCGTCGGGGCCCCGTAGCGGCTGACCTGACCGTGGGCGGCGTCGCCCATCAGGTGCAGCATGGTCATCCGGTCGTATTCGCATTCCGGCATGTCGGCCGCCTCGGCGAAACCCAGCGCCCGCGCGATCAGGGGCACGGTGTTGCTATGGCCGACAATTAGGACGACGGCGTCCTCCGGCAGGGCGCGGACCCGTTCGGCGATCGCGGCGACGTGAGCGGCCGCGCCGCCCTCCAGGCCGACCGGCTCTACAGTCGCGGAATGGAACGCGGCCGTCGGCGCGGCGGTCAGGCGGGTGCGCTGCAGCGGGCTGGTGAAGATATGGTCCGGATGAGCGCCGGCGAGCGCGGCCGAAAGCGCGGCGGCCCTCGCCTGCCCGGCCTCTGACAGGACGGGATCGGCGCTGGTGTCGGCCTTTTCGGCGTGCCGCACCAGATACACGGTCTGGGCCATGGCCGAGCTGGCCGTGAGCAGCGTCAGGGCGACGGCGAGCAGGATGCGTTGCATGATCTCAAATCCCGATTTCGTTGGAGACTGGCTGCCCGGCGACCGCCTGTCGAGACCGAAGTCGCCGGGCGCCCGGACGGGCTTCAGTGCACTTTCCACTCGCCCGGCTGCGCAAACGCGGGCTCGCCGCTGACTTCGGCGTAGACCGAGCTGAGATCCTCGAAGACCCGGTTCCAGGCGAAGCGTTCGACGGTCCGCACGCGGGCGGCCGCGCCCAGCGCCTCTATGTCGCGGGCGAACAGGGCCTCGATGGCCGCCGCGTAGTGAACGGGATCGGCGCTCTTCGCCAGCTGACCGACGGTGTCGTCGACCGTTTCCTTGACCCCGCCGGCGTTGACCCCGACGACCGGGCGGCCGCAGGCCATGGCCTCCAGCACGATCAGGCCGAACGGCTCCTTGTCATTGGCGTGAACGAAGGCGTCGCAGGAGGCGATGATCCGGGCCACGGCCTTCGGGTTGGCTTCATAAGGCAGGGAGATGACCCGCTCCTCCGCCGGCATGCCCGCGCCGGCGCCGACCAGGATGAGGTGGTAGGGATCGCCCAGCGCCTGGACGGCCTCGATGAGGACGTCGATGTTCTTTTCGCGCGCCGGACGGCCGGCGAAACACAGCAGCCGCGCCGACGCCGGGAGACCCAGCTTCTTCAGCAGCCAGTCGCGGTCGCCGCGGTCGGGACGGAAGGTGTCGATCTCCACGCCCAGCGGCCGGATGACGATGTTGCCGACGCCGGCCTCCTCAAGCCGGCGGGCGATAAAGCGGCTTGGCGAGATGACCTTGTCGAACTGGCCGAACAGCCGGGCCCAGCGCTTTTCCACCGGCTTCTTGGCCCATTCGCCGAAGTGGAGGGCAGCGAGGCCCGCCGGGTCGGAATGGCAGAAGCCGACGACCGGGCAACCGGCCCGCTGGCCCGCTTCGAGGGCCCCCTGTCCCGGCGTATACGGGTCGCCGGCCTCGATAATCGAGGGGTTCAGCGACGCCACCCAGGCCCCCCAGCGCCGCACCGAGGTCGGCCAGCGGTAGCCGTCGCCGAACGGCAGCTTGGTGGCGTGCAGTTGAACAATGCCGTCGTCGCCTGCCTTGTGGTGCGCGCCCGGCACGACCAGCGAATGGGCGACGCCCGGACGGTTGGCCTCGAGCCAGGCCTTCTTGGACAGGAGATAGCGTTTCACCCCGCCCGAACGCGGGGCGTACAGCATGGTCGTATCGACCAGCCGCGGCCGGCCGTCGTCGCCGGCGGCCTTGGTGGCCTTCAGGGTTTCGGAGACTTCCTCGTCCCATCCGGGGATCAGGCGCAGTTCGCCTTCCTGCACTTCCAGCCCGGCCAGGCTCATGAGTTCGCGCTCCGCCTCACTGATACTGGCTGCCCCAACGCGCGCGACCCGCTTCTGGATGCGGCGGGCCTTGCGGACCTTCGACATATGCGACTTGACCATCAGCGGCCCCTAGCGCCGCTCGCGGCCAAGCTCAAGCGTCGTCCGCTTGCGGAGAGTCTTCGGACGGGGTCACCCCCCGCCGATGAAGCGCCTCACGCAGCAGGGTTTCAACCTGGGCGTTGACCGAGCGCAGTTCGGCGGCGGCCAATCGCTCGACCGCCGCCATCACGCCGGGAGAGGCGCGCATAAGAAAGGGCTTCCTCGGGCGCGCCATGCCCTAGCCGTACAGGGTGCCGGTGTTGATCACGGGCTGGGCCTCGCGATCGGCGCACAGGACGACCAGCAGGTTGGACACCATGGCGGCCTTGCGCTCCTCGTCCAGATGGACGACGCCGCGCTCGCTGAGGTCCGTCAGGGCGTTCTCGACCATGGCGACCGCGCCCCGGACGATCAGGCGCCGGGCCGACAGTATGGCCTCGGCCTGCTGGCGACGCAGCATGACGCCGGCGATCTCCGGCGAATAGGCAAGGTGCGCGAGGCGCGCCTCGTCGATCGCGAGGCCCGCGGCGTGCAGCCGGGTGCCCAGTTCGTCACGCAACCGGCCAGCCACATCCTCCGCGTCGGCGCGAAGCGTCAGTTCTGAGTCCTGGCCTTCCTCGCCATGGTCATAGGCGTAGTGCGAGGCGATATCGCGCAGGGCCGTGTCGACCTGGATGGCGACGAAGGCCTGGTAGTCGTCGACGTCGAACAGCGCCTGGGCGGAATCCTCGACGCGCCAGACCACGTTTGCGGCGATCTCGATCGGATTGCCGCGTCTGTCGTTCACCTTGAGCTTGTCGGAGGTGAGGTTGCGGACGCGCAGGCTGATCTTCTTGCGGCTGTACCAGGGCAGGACCCAGCGCAGGCCGGTCCTGCGGTCGGTGCCGCGATAGTCGCCGAAGAGGAGGATCGCCATGCCTTCGTTCGGCTGCAGCGAATAGAGGCCGCAGATCAGCAGCAGGCCGATGACCGCGGCGACGATGCCGGCCACGACCCGCCAGGCGGTGTCGGGGTCCTGGGCGACGCTGACCGGCCCGAGAATCAACAGGACCAGGCCGATCAACAGCATGACGATGCCATTGGCCGTCGCCGCGGGGCGTTCGGTCGATCTGGAATGCGTGGTGGCGGTCATGGGTCCCTCCCTGAAGCAATATGAAAATGATATCACTTTGATGCCACAATGTGCAATAGCTGCGCTTGATCAGCGGCCCTGGCGTCCGGCAACGGCCTTGCATTCGCCTCAAATTCGAGAAACTTGAGGCAGGCTGGCTTGGTCCCTGTTAGAGGATCGCCCGCGTCTCTGGCGTATCGTCCACAGGGGTTTCTACCGAATGCGTATTCTACTCGCGACCGCGGTTGCGATCGCTCCCCTGATGGCGGCTTCCGGCGCGATGGCCGNTGTTAGAGGATCGCCCGCGTCTCTGGCGTATCGTCCACAGGGGTTTCTACCGAATGCGTATTCTACTCGCGACCGCGGTTGCGATCGCTCCCCTGATGGCGGCTTCCGGCGCGATGGCCGAGGTSGTGATYTCGACCGTCCGTACGACGCCGATCGCCACGTCGAACGCGACCGGTACGGGCCCCGACGATATCCGCATCGCCAGCGGCGGCGCCGTCAACGTCGCGTCGGGCGCGGCGGTGACAATCGACGTCAGCGAAAACTTCACCCTCGACTCGGGCGGGGGGATCAACATGACCCCGGCGGCCGACGGAGCGACCGGGCTTCTGGTCAATCCCGGGGTGACGTCCAATGTGACGATCAACGGCTCCATCGCCCTCATCGACACCATCGACACCTATCCGGACACCGACAGCGACGGGGACATCGACGGTCCCTGGGCGACGGGAAGCGGCCGCTATGGCGTCCGGTACGCGGCGGGCGCGCCCGTCACCGGCGATCTGGTCGTCGGCTCGACCGGCGTCATCAGCGTGGACGGGAACAACTCGTACGGGATCTCGATCGAGTCCGGACTGAGCGGAAAACTCCAGACCCAGGGCACGATCCGGGTGTTCGGAGACAATTCGGTCGCCATCCGCACGCAGGGCCCGATCAACGGCCCAGTGACCCTGTTGGGGACGATCAGCGCTCGCGGGGCAAACACCTCCGCCATTTCAATCGGCGGCGACGTGGGCGGCCGTGTGTCCCTCCAGGGCGAGATCAGCGCTTCCGGCTATCGTTATACGACGCTGGGGAACGACACGTTCGAAGGCAAGCTGGACGCCGATGACAAGCTGCAGGGGGGCGCGGCCGTAATCATCGCCGGCAACGTCGCCGGCGGAGTCATCGTTGATCGCGCGCCCGTGGACGCCGATACCGCCAATGCGGACGAGGACGGCGACGGCATTCCCGACGTCAACGAGACCCAAGGCACGATCAACAGCTATGGCGCGGCGCCGGCGATCCAGGTCGGGTCCGTGACCCGGTCGATCACGCTCGGAGCGGTGGGGACGGGCGACAACCAATTCGGCTTCATCAACCGCGGAACGGTCAACGGCCAGGGCGTCTACGCCGGCGTAGACGCCAACGCCATCGTGTTCGGCGGCAACCCCGGCCAGACGGTCACTATCACGGGCGGCGTCCGAAACGAGGGCACGGTGGCGGCTCTCGCCTCCGACGCCAACGCCACCGCGATCCGGCTCGGCACGGGAACCACGGCGCCCCAGATCTTCAACTCCGGCGCAATCACCGGCGGCGTCGCCAGCGAACTGGCGTCCGCGACGGCCACGGCGATCCGGATCGACGCCGGCGCCTCGGTCTCGAGCTTCGTCAACAATGGCTCGATCCTGGCCTCGGCCGGCGGCGGTACGGCGACCGTCACAGGCGTTCTGGACCTGAGCGGCAGCCTCACCTCCATCAACAACACCCGGTCGATCCAGGCGACGCTCAATCCGAATGCGGCCGGCGATCCGCTGACGGGCACGACGACGGCCATCGACGTGAGCGCGAACACGACCGGCGTGACCCTGATCCAGACCGGCGTCGCCGCCACGGCGACCGCGGCGAACCCGGACACCGATGGCGACGGCGTGCCCGATGGCAATGAACCGATCATCGCGGGTGCGATCAAGCTGGGATCGGGAGCGGACACGGTCGACATCAGGAACGGCCTGGTCCTGGGCGACATCGCATTCGGCGCCGGCGCCGACCGTCTGTCGATCTCCGGGGGCGGCGTCGTGCGCGGCGCTCTCGCCGACGCGGGCGGCGATCTCGCCATCGACGTCTCCAACGGCACGCTCGACGCGCGCCAGGTGACGCGGACGAACATCACCAGCCTGAACGTCGGCGCGGACGGCGACCTGATCGTGACCATCGATCCGGCGAACAGCACCGCGGGCGGGTTCAATGTCGCGGGAACGGCCACCCTGGCTAACGGCGCCGGCCTTGGCGTTCGCTTCACCTCGCTTCTGGCGGCGCCCAACCGGTTCACCCTGATCGACGCCGCAACGCTGAATTTCGGTGCGATCGATCTGGATTCGATCGAGTCCAATTCCCCGTATCTCTATGTGGTCGAGGCGGGCGCCAATGTCCCCGCCGGCGAGGTGTTCGTCGATGTCCGTCAGCGGACCGCGGCCGAAGCCGAGCTGATTCCGGTCGAAGCCGCATTCTACGACGCCTTCTATGCCGCGATCGGCGACGCCGATGCGCTGAGCATCCGCAACGCCTTCCTGGCCCAGGCCGGCCGCGAGGAGTTCATCAACCTGTACGAACAGCTGCTGCCCGACCATTCGGGCGGTCCGCTGGTTTCCCTGGCCTCCGGCGTCGACGCCGTGACGCGGGCCCTGACCGGCCGCAACGCCTCGGCCGCGCCGGGCGAGACCAGCGCCTGGGTGCAGGAGATCAATTTCTACGCCGACAAGGACAAGACCGACACCTACGGCTTCCGTTCCGAGGGCTTCGGCGTCGCTGGCGGCATCGAGCGGGGCAGCGGTCTGGGCAATATCGGCATCTCGGCGGCCTTCACCTCGTCGGACCTCGAGGATCCCGAGGCCGAGGCTGAGGAAGTGCTGTCGGCGAACCTGCTGGAACTGGGCCTCTACTGGCGGGCCCAGGGCCAGTACTGGACGACCTGGGCGCGCGCCGCCGCCGGCTATGCGACCTTCAACTCGGAGCGCCGTTTCGTCGGGGCTGGCCTGAACCTGTCAAATGAATCGGACTGGAACGGATTCACCCTCGCCGCGGCCGGCGGCGCTTCCTACGAGCGCTCCTATGGACGCTTCAGCATCCGCCCCGAGATCTATGCCGAGTATTTCTCGCTCAGCGAGGACGGCCACGTCGAAGAGGGCGGGGGCGATGGCTTCGATCTGGAGATCGACGATCGCGAAGGACATCTGTTCTCGGCGACGGCCGCCGTCAATCTCGGCATGGGGATGGGCGAAAACAGCTGGCTGCGGCCGGAGCTGCGCGTCGGCTGGCGTCAGAACATCTCGGTTGATCCGGGCGAGACCATCGCCCGCTTCCGCTCCGGCGGGCCGGACTTCACCCTGGCCGGCGGTTCGATCGAAGGGGGCGGGCCCATCGTCGGCTTCCGCCTGAACGTGGGCAATGAACTGGGCATGCTGTCCATCAGCGCCGACGCCGAGATGATCGAGGACTATGTCCGCTATATGCTGTTCCTGCGGGCCAGCTTCCGGTTCTAGGCCGGCGAAAGGGATCGGGCGGCTAGCTCAGCTGGTCAGAGCACCTCGTTTACACCGAGGGGGTCGGGGGTTCGAACCCCTCGCCGCCCACCATTCCGCCGATATCAGGAGGCCCAGATGACGACCCTGTTCAAACGCTCCGTCGCCCTTGCCCTCGTCGTCGGCGCGTCGGTGGGGCTGCAAGGCTGTCTTGTCGGCGCCGTGGTCGGGACCGGGGCCGCCGTGGTCGGAGCCGGCGCGGCCGTGGTCGGCGCGGGCGTCGACGCCGTCACCACCTCCGACGAGGAGACGAAGGCCAGGCGGGAGCGTGAACAGCGCGAATACGAACGCGAACAGCGCCGCTGCGAGCAGCGCCAGCGGCAGGGCCGCGACTGCTGACCTAGAGGGTCAGCACGCAGCGTTCGTGAATGGTCGGCCGCGCCACCTGGATGCGGCACAAACCCGGCCACTCGGGTTTGAGGCGGCGGGCGAACCACAGGCAAAGGTTCTCCAGGCTCGGCAGCTCCAGGCCCGGCTTCTCGTTCAGCATGCCGTGATCCAGTTCTTCGGCCGCGGCCTTCAGGGCGCGGTCCAGCGCGCCGAGGTCGGCGACCCAGCCATGCTCAGCGTCCAGCACTTCCGAACGGACGGTCGCCTCGACCGTGAAGGAATGGCCGTGGATGCGGCGATAGATGCTGCCCTCCGGCTCGTGCGGGAAATGATGGGCCGCGTCGAAGGTGGCCGTCTTGGTGATCTCGAAAACGCTCATCTTACGCCGATGTATTTGTGGGTCTGGACGCTGAGCCGCCACTTCGGGTGGGTCAGGCAATAGTCGATGGCCGCCGCCGTATTGGCCGCCTGGTCGGGGCCGTCCATGGGCTGCAACCAGAAGCGTTCGAACGGCAGATGCTCGAACCGGTCCGGCATCGCCTTCGGCTGCGGATAGACCAGCTTCAGCTCCTGCCCCGAGGTCTGGACCACGGGCGCGTCGGCCTTGGGGCTGACGCAGATCCAGTCGATCCCGGCCGGCGCGGGAAGCGTGCCGTTGGACTCGATGGCGACCTCGAAGCCGCGGACATGCAGGGCGTCGATCAGGGCCGGGTCCAGCTGCAGCAGGGGCTCGCCGCCTGTGCAGACGACCAGCCGGGGGTCCCCCGCCCTGCCCCGCCACATCGACTGGACATGGTCGGCCAGGGCGTCGGCGCTGGCGAATTTTCCGCCGCCGTCGCCATCCGTTCCGACGAAGTCGGTGTCGCAGAAGGTGCAGACCGCCGTCGCCCGGTCGCGCTCGAGCCCGTTCCACAGATTGCAGCCGGCGAAGCGCAGGAAGACGGCCGGCCGCCCGGCCTGGCCGCCCTCGCCCTGCACCGTCAGAAAGACTTCCTTGGCGGAATAGGTCATGCGGCCGCCCATTCCGCATGGCCCGCCGCCCGCAGTTCGCAGGCCGGGCAGTCGCCGCAGCCATAGCCCCAGGGATGGCGGTGCGCACGATCGCCGCGATAGCAGGTGTGCGACGCCTCGACGATCAGCTCCACGAGCGCCGGGCCGCCGATACGGTCGGCCAGAGCCCAGGTTTCGGCCTTGGTCAGGGTCATCAGCGGCGTGTCGATCACGACCGGCCTGTCGAGCCCCAGACTGAGCGCCGCCGCCATGGCGTCGATCGTGTCGCGGCGGCAGTCAGGATAGCCGGAGAAATCCGTCTCGCACATTCCGCCGACCAGAACCTCGAGGTTCCGCCGGTCCGCCAGGGCGGCCGCGCAGGTCAGGAACACCAGGTTCCGCCCCGGCACGAAGGTGCTGGGCAGGCCCCGTGCGTCCATCTCGATCGCCCGGTCCGTCGTCAGGGCGCTCTCGGATATTCGTCCATAGCCGGTCAGGTCCACGACATGGTCGGGGCCCAGACGGGCGGCCCACCGCGGCAGGACCGCCAGCATGCCTTCGCGCACCTTCAGGCGCGCCTCCATCTCGACCGCGTGGCGCTGGCCGTAGTCGAAACCCACGGTCTCGACGCGCGAAAACCGCTCCAGCGCCCAGGCCAGGCAGGTGGCGCTGTCCTGCCCGCCCGAGAACAGNTCGACGGCATGGCGCTGGCCGTAGTCGAAACCCACGGTCTCGACGCGCGAAAACCGCTCCAGCGCCCAGGCCAGGCAGGTGGCGCTGTCCTGCCCGCCCGAGAACAGGACGAGGGCCGTTTTTTCGCTGGCGGGGCCGGAATCGCTCATGACAAACCTGCGGTCGGCCTGTCGGCCGCGCGCATAAACAAGGGGGATGGGCCGCCATCGTGGCGGGGCGGGCCTTCTACACCAGCCGCGGATACAGAGCAAAGACGGCCCGGAAATGACGGTTTCCGCTCTTAACTCTTCGGCAAAAGCTTGTCGGCCACTGTCTGCCGGTGACAGTGGAGTTGTGGCCGGACATGCCGACCATTGAAGTCTTGACCGAGCGCGCCGAGGCAGTGTCGCCCGAGACGCCCGGCAGCGCTGTCTTCTCGCGCTTCGAGCGTGAACCCGACACCCTGGTGATCGCCGTCGTCGAAGGCGGTCGGCCGGTCGGCCTGATCGAACGCAACGCCTTCCTGCTGAAGATCGCCGCCCCCTTCGGACACGCGCTCTACGCCGGACGGCCGGTGCAGCACCTGATGGACGCCGAGCCCGCCGTGGTCGAGGCGGGCGTCAGCATCGACACCTTCTGCGACATCCTGTTGAAGAGCGGCCCCGGCGCCCTGATGCGCGGCTTCATCGTCACGCGGCAGGGCCGGTATCACGGCGTCGGCACGGCGGTGTCCCTGCTCCGGGCGGTCAATGACCTGCAGCGGAGCCAGAATGCGGAACTGGCCGAACAAACCCGGGTCCTCAGCGACACCCGCAACCAGGCGCTCGCCTCGGCCCGCGCCAAGAGCCAGTTCCTCGCCATCATGAGCCACGAACTGCGCACGCCGATGAACGGCGTGCTGGCCGTGGCCGACCTGTTGCGGCGCCAGCCGCTGAACGCCCAGGCCCAGGCGCACGTCACCACCATCGTGGATTCCTCCGAGACCCTGCTTCGCATCCTGCAGGACGCCCTGGATCTCTCGCGCGCCGAAGCCGGGGAATTGGAGCTGCATCCGGAACCGACGCCCCTGCGCGCCCTGATGGACGACATCCAGGCCCTGTGGACGCCCCGGGCGTCGCAGGACAATGTCACCCTGATGGTGAGCTATGAGGGCGACACCGAGCTGGCCGGCCTTGTTGACGGGGTCCGGCTGAAGCAGGTCTTCAACAATCTGGTCAGCAACGCGCTGAAGTTCGCGCGCAACGGTGTCGTCGAGGCCCGGCTGAAAGCCGTGGCCTCGGGCACCCGCATCCGGCTGGAAGCGCGGGTTCGCGATGACGGTCCCGGCGTGGACGCCGATCGCGTGGACGAGATCTTCGCCCCGTTCGTCCATGGATCCGGCCCCGACGGCGCCGGTCTCGGCCTCGCCATCTGCCGTCAGATCGTCGATCGGATGGGCGGACGCATCTGGGCGGAAAACAATCCCGGCCACGGCGCGACCTTCGCCTTTGACATCGAGGTCGGGCGCAGCGAGGTCGAGGCCGCCGCCCCGTCCAACGTCGAGAGCATCGGCGACGGTGAACTCCTGACCAATCCCCACGTCCTGATCGTGGACGACAACGCCACAAACCGCGTGGTGGCCCAGGCGCTTTGCGAGATGTTCGGCTGCACCTCCGAAACGGCCGAGGACGGCGTCGAGGCCTTGGAGGCCGTGCAGGAACGCCGTTTCGATCTGGTCCTGATGGACATCAAGATGCCCCGCATGGACGGAGTCCAGGCCACCCTGGCGATCCGCGCCCTGGAGGGTCCGGTCAGCGCCCTGCCGATCGTGGCCCTGACGGCCAACGCCGATCCGGACGACGCGCGGAAATATGTGGAAATCGGCATGGCCGCCGTGGTCGAGAAGCCGATCAAGCCGGAACGCCTGCGCATGGCCATGAACCTGGCTCTGGAACAGGCCGCCGCCGCATCCCGGTCCGCCCCCGGACCGGGCGCGGCGAAGCGATCCGCCGCCTAACCGGAATCCGCCGCGCCGGCCTCGTCATCCTCCTCCTCATAGCCAACAAGCCGCAGCGCCCTCGCCGGCTGGTCGTTGAGCTCGCACCAGCGCAACAGGCCTTCCTCGCGGCCATGGGTGATCCACACCTCTTCGGGCTTCAGCTCGGTGAAGGTCGCAACCAGTTCGGGCCAGTCGGCGTGATCCGACAACACCAGCGGCAGCTCCACCCCGCGCTGGCGCGCGCGGGCCCGGACCAGCATCCAGCCCGAGGCGAAGGCCAGGACCGGGTCGGCGAACCGGCGGGCCCACCGGTCCTGGGTCGCCGACGGCGGCGCGATCACCACCTCGCCCCCGAGGGCGTTGGCCTTCAGCCCCGTGGCCGGCAGGATCGGCCCCAGATCGACGCCCTCCCGCTCGTACAGGCGATTCAGGCGCTCCAGCGCGCCGTGAACATGGATCGGCCGCTCCCACCCCGCCTCCCGCAACAGCCGGATGACCCGCTGGGCCTTGCCCAGGGCATAGGCGCCGACCAGATGCGCCCGTTCGGGAAACTGGCCCAGGGACTGGACCAGCCGGCCGATCTCCTCGCCGTCGGGCGGATGGGTGAACACCGGCAGGCCGAAGGTGGCTTCCGAGATGAAGACGTTGCACGGGACCGGCTCGAACGGCGCGCAGGTCGGGTCGCGGCGGCGCTTGTAGTCGCCGGAGACGACCATGGTGATCCCCTTCCAGCGGATCACGGCCTGGGCTGAACCCAGGACGTGACCGGCGGGCGCCATGCCGATCTCGACGCCCCTGTGCGAGGCCGTATCGCCGTAGCCCACGCCCTGCCGATGCGTGGCGAAGGCCTCGCCATACCGTTCAGCCATGATGGCGAGGGTCTGCGGCGTCGCCAGCACCGTTCCGTGCCCCGAACGGGCGTGATCGGCATGGCCATGGGTGATCACGGCGCGATCCACCGGCTGGACCGGATCGACGTAGAAGTCGCCGGGCGGGCAATACAGACCCGCGGGCGTCGGCCGCAGCAGGTCTTCGAACCGGATCATGGAGGGCATATGGCGGTCATGGCGCATCTGACAACGCGCTCGACGGACTTGCGCTCATTCCGTACCCGACCCAGAAGCGGAGCATGACGTCCTCGATCCTCGACATCCTGCCCCAGCTGGCCGGCGGCGCCGCCCACACCCACGCCCTCGGCTTCGTCTACGACGGCGTGGACGGGGACCGCGTCCGCATCCGCGTGCCGTGGCGCGAGGACCTCGTCGGCGATCCCGAAACCGGCGTGCTGTCCGGCGGACTGGTCACCACCCTGCTGGATCATGTGGGAGGCCTGGCGACCTGGGTCGCGCTGGGACGGTTCGAGACCATCGCAACCCTGGACCTGCGGGTCGACTACATGCGCGCGGCCGAGACGCGCCGGGACCTGATCGCCGAGGCGCGCTGCTATCGCCTGACCCGGTCGGTCGCCTTCGTCCGCGCCTGGGCCTTCGAGGACAGGGCCGAGGATCCCGTCGCGGCGGGCCAGAGCGCCTATATGCTGGGTTCGGGCGGCGGCCGGGGCGCGGGCGTCAATCTCCGTCCCGCGGGGGAGGCGCCGCAATGAGCGATCTTCTCGACCGCCTCCCCTATGCGCGGTTTCTCGGCCTGGTCACCGAGGCCGAGGGCGACAGCCTGACCGTCACCATGCCCTTCGCCGAACGGCTGATCGGCAATCCGATCCTGCCGGCGCTTCACGGCGGCGCCACCGCCGCCCTGCTGGAACTGACGGCGGTCGCCCAGGTGGCTGCCCTCTATCCGCGGCTGCGCCTGCCCCGCCCCATCAATGTCAGCGTGGCGTATCTGCGGTCGGGCCGGCCTGTCGACGTCCACGCCAGCGCCCGAATCAGCCGCGCCGGGCGTCGCGTCGCGCACGTGCTGGCCGAGGCCTGGCAGGACGACCGCGCCCAGCCCATCGCCGCCCTGACTGCACACTTCCTACTTGCGGTAGACGACCTGTAGTTGTCTTCTAACGGGCCGCATGTTCGGCTTCCTTCGGTGACGTTTCGGTCACCGGAGGAAGATCATGACCAGACAATCCATCGGCGAAAGCCTGGCCGCCCGGCTGTATGCGGCCGAAACGGCCATCGACCTCGCGCTCATTGAAACGGCGACCCTGGCGGCGATGCTGCCGGCGGCCCGCGCCGACGCCTACCTCTCCGCGGTCACGGGCCAGCGGGCCTTCGACGGCGCCGCCGGGGCCGTCAGCGCCCTGTCGGCCGCTCGCTCCCACATGGTCCAGACCCATACCGCCCTCGCCGCCCTGGCGCGCAAGCTGGGCCTCGACGCCCTCGCCGTTGGGCCCATCGACAAGCCGGGCGACACGCCCCCGGTCGGCGGCGGAGGTGGAGACGGCGGTGGCGTTCAACCCGAAATGGTTAACAATGTGATAGCAGACGTGATGAACAAACCTCTACCGTACATAGCGGAACCATGTTAATAGCTTGTTCACCAGTTTACTCCGTGGGAGAGCTTTCCGTGACCAAGACCGAAGTTATCGCCAGCGTCGCCGGCGATCTTTATGCGACTGAACAAGCCATCGACGCCGCCATCGCGCGGGCCACGACCTTGGTGCAGTCGATGATCGGAGGCCGCACGGCGCTTAACATCTCGCCGGTCGTCGGCGCAGAGTCGCAAGCCCGGGCGCTGGAAGCGATCGCCGCCTTGGGCGTCGCACGCCAGGCCATGATCGCCTGCCATGAGGAACTCGGCAAGGATCACCGGCGCATGGGCTACGGCATCTACGCCGAAGAACCCCAGGACAAGGGTCAGGGCCCGAGGCCAGCGACCATCGGCGAACACCGGCTGCGCGCGGTTTAACTTAACGTAATGTAAGCCGCCGGACATTTCCCCGGCGGCGGGCTTCAGGCATTATCGCCCCCATGCTTTGCGGCATGGGGGCGATTCTGTGTTTGAGACTATTTATTCGCAAGTCCTCACAGGGTTCCTCGTCCTCGTCGTGGGATTTGCGCTGGTCAAGGGCGACGAAACCGAGCGGATAGGCGGCGCGGCCTATGCGCTTGTCATCATCGCCGGCGTCATGACCTCGGACAACAGCAGCTTCAGCCTCTCGCGATGGAGCGCCTTTGCCCTTGACGTGGTGCTGCTGGCCACCTTCCTCGGCCTGGGTTGGCAAAGTCGCCGATCCTGGCCCATGTGGGCCGGCGCTTTTCAGGCCTTGATCGTCACCGGCCACATTATGGTGCTGGCCAATCTCCGCCCCCCGGGCGACGCCTTCGCCGCCGTTAACAACATGGCCAACTACGCACTGCTGATATCCTTGGCCGTGGGGACCTTCTGGGCATGGCAGGAACGACGCGCAGCCGGACTGAAGGCCTGAGCCGCGCGCGTGCGGCCCGTCAGCAAAGGCGAAGCGATTGTTTGACACCCTCTATTCCCAGATCGGGGCGGCGATCTCTGTGGCGGTCGTCGCCTTCGCTTTCCTGAAGGGCGACGAGCCCGAGCGCGTCGGCGCCGGGGCCTATGCGCTGGGCCTGCTCGCCTCGCTGCTGCTGCAGTTTGACGGCGAACTGTCCGGCCCGCAGTGGGGCCTGTTCGCGATAGACGCCGTCATGCTGGGCGTCTATGCGGCCCTCGCCTGGAAAAGCCGGCGGTCATGGCCGGTCTGGGCCAGCGCCCTGCAGGCCCTGATCGTCATGAGCCACCTCCTGATCCTCATCGATCTGCGCCCGCCGCTTGCGGCCTTCTACGCCGTGATCAACCTGGCCAGCTACGGGATTCTGCTGGCGATGGCGGTCGGGACCTTCTGGTCCTGGCGGGACCGGCGCGCCGCCGGACTGGAATAGATTGCCCGCCCCGCGGCCCAGGTAGATATTCCTATCCACCCCTGTAGACTTCATCCGAATCGGCCCCGTCCGGCCCCGGTGAGGCGCCATGCCCCTGTCACATGTCCAGCTGTGGAAGGCGATCGACGGCCTGGCCCGGCGCGAAGGCCTCAGCGCGTCGGGCCTGGCGCTGCGGGCCGGCCTGGATGCGACCAGCCTCAATCCCTCCAAACGGTTTGGCCCCGGGGATCCGCCCCGCCCGCGCTGGCCCTCGACCGAGAGCCTGACGCGCATCCTCCAGGCCACCGGCGTGTCGCTCGGCGATTTCGCGGCGCTGGCCCTGGACGCCCCCGACCGGCCCGCGACCGCCCCCCTGCTCGGCATGGCCCGGGCGGGCGAGGACGGCTTTTTCGACGATGCGGGCCTGCCGACCGGCGATGGCTGGGAAGAGACTGACCTGCCGCGGCCGAAAGACACCCTGTTCAGCCTCCGCATCAACGGGGATTCCATGGCTCCCCTGTACCGCGAGGGCGACCGGGTGCTGGTCGATCGCGACACGACACGGGTGCGCAAGGGCGACCGCGTCGTGGTCCGGACCGCGTCGGGAGAAACCCTGGCCAAGGAGCTGGCGGCGATCACGGCGCGGTCAGTGACCCTGTCGTCGATCAATCCCGCCTATGAGCCCCGCACCCTGCCGCGCGCCGACATCCTCTGGATGGGCCGCGTGCTGTGGGTCAGCCAGTAGGCCGGTCCCCCGCTCGGAACGCCACGACGGAACAAGACCGCGCTCCCGGCCGGCGCCGGCGACGGCGGCTGAACGAAAAAGGCCGCCCCTTTCGGGACGGCCTTCCGCTTCGTTCGTGTCGGATCGCGCCTAGTAGGCGGTGACGTAGTTGGCGTTCACCCACCCGCCGCCGGCGATCTGGACCCATTCGCCCTGCGAGCCGATGGCGGCGAAGGGCTGGCCGGCGCGCAGCGAGCCCGCCTGGCGATAGTTGGTGCCGGGGCCCGAACGGATGCGCAGGTTCGAGGTGGCGCGGTACTGGGCGCCGCTGCTGGCCGTGGATGCAGCCCGGGCGCGCTGCTGGTTGCAGCCGATGTAGGAACCGGCGGCGGCGCCGGCGCCCGCGCCGGCCACGGCGCCGAGGGTGCGTTCATTGGACGAAATCCGGCTGCCGGCGAGGCCGCCGATGACCGCGCCGATCAGGGCGCCGGTGCGCTGACGTCCGCCGGGCGCGTCGCAGTTGGTGATGCCGTTGGCCTGCTGGGCCATCGAAACGGTCGGGACCGCGGTCACCAGCGCAGCCAGGGCGGCGGCGGTAGCCAGGGTGGTGTTCATGAACTTCGACATGGTCTCTCCAATTCATCGAGGTTGGTCGATGACAGGCACAATGCGCCACGCCGGATGAAGGCTCCCGGAGCCTCGCCGTTATATTCGGTTCATTTAGGTTGCCGGCCTTCCCGGGCGACGCGTGGCGGGTCGGCTACGACGCCAGCTCGCCGTTCGCGCCCGCCTCGATCAGCCGGGTCGTCTGCGGCAGGCCGTAGATCGCGGCGAACGAACCGAACCGCGGTCCCTGGGACGCGCCCAGCAGCACCTCGTACAGCGCCCCGAACCACCCACGCAGCGGCTCGAACGCATGCGCCTTGCCCACGGCGTAGACCTCGCCCTGGATCAGTTCGCCGTCGGTCGTGTCGGCCGGCAGGGCCCTCAGCCGCCCCGCCAGGTCGAGCAGCGCCGCCTTCTCCCGGTCGTCCGGCAGGCGGTACGACTTCGTCGGCTTCACGAAGTCCTCGTAATAGTTCAGCGCCCGCTCCATCAGCTGGTCCAGCAGCGGCTCGGTCTGCGGCGTCGCCTCGGGCAGGTATTTGGCGAAATAGGCCCACAGCTGGTCCTTGTCGGACGCATTGGCCACGCCGACCAGGTTCAGCAGCAGGGCGAAGGACACCGGCGAGGTGTGTTCCGGCGGCGCGCCCGAATGGATCGACCAGACGGCGTTGTCGATCCGCTTCGCCGGTTCCTGCGTCTTCCAGGCCTCGATCGCCGCCAGATAGTCGTCGATCGCCCGCGGGATGACGTTGAAGTGCAGGCTCTTGGCCGATTTCGGCGACTGGAACATGTACCAGCTCAGCGACTCCGGCGTGCCGTACCGCAGCCACTGCTCCATCGTCAGGCCGTTGCCCTTGGACTTGGAGATCTTCCGGCCCTCGACGTCGAGGAAGAGCTCGTAGTTGAAGCCCTCGGGCGGCGTGCCGCCCAGGGCGCGGCAGACCTTCGAGCTCTCGCGCACGCTCTCGATCAGGTCCTTGCCCGACATTTCATAGTCGACGTCCATCGCGGTCCAGCGCATCGCCCAGTCAGGCTTCCATTGCAGCTTCACATGGCCGCCCGTGACCGGGACCTCGGTGCGGCCGCCGGCGGGGTCGTCGAATGTGATGGTCCCCTTCTCCACGTCCCGCTCCAGGGTCGGGACCTGCAGGACGTGGCCCGTAAGGGGGCTGACCGGCAGGAAGGGCGAATAGGTCGCGCGGCGCTCCTCGCCCAGGGTCGGCAGCATGATCGCCTGCACCGCCTCGAACCGCTCCAGAAGGGTCAGCAGCGTCGCATCGAACCGGCCGGACCGGTACTGCTCGGTCGAGGACAGGAATTCGTAGTCGAAGCCGAAGCCGTCGAGGAAGGCGCGCAGGCGGGCGTTGTTGTGGGCGCCGAAGCTGTCGTGGGTCCCGAACGGGTCGCGCACCACGGTCAGCGGCTTGTGCAGGTCCTCGGCCAGCATCTCCGGGTTGGGAATGCCCTCCGGCACCTTCCTCAGCCCGTCCATGTCGTCGCTGAACGCGATCAGCCGGGTCTGCCAGTGATCGCCGGTCAGGGCGCGGAAGGCGTTGCGGACCATGGTCGTGCGCGCCACCTCGCCGAAGGTCCCCATGTGCGGCAGGCCCGACGGACCGTAGCCGGTCTCGAAGATCACCGGCTTCTGCAGAGCCTCGAAGGTCGCCAGCGCCTCGTCCGCCTTGCCGGCGTCGATCAGCAGCTTCGCCGTATTGCGCTCGGCGTCCGACAGCCGCTTCTTCAGCACATGGGCCAGAAGATTGCGGGCCTGTTCGAACGGCCAGGACCTGGCTTCGCGCGCGAGGGTTTCGAGGTTCTGCAGCATGGGCGGGGTTTGGCCTGTCAGAGGCCACGGGTCAACGATAGGCTCGATCGCGAAGAAGGCGTCCCGGGGGTGTCCGGAGCCCGAACTGGAGAAAGACTGAGGCGTCTGTTGCAACCGCCTCGGTGTCGGACGGTTGTCTCAGTCCCGGCCCGGAGAGCCCCATGACCGACCAACTGACGTTCAGCCTCGACGAAGCCATCAAGGCCCAGCGCGCCCTGCGTGAGGCGCTCGACCTCGGCGAGGAGCGCTTCGAGGTCTCCGAATTCGTCGAGATGATCAGCGACGAGATCGAGCAGATGCGCGACGCCGGCAAGACCAATGACGACATCGCGGCCATCGTCACGGAGGCCACCGGCCACCGCATGGACCCGTCCGACCTGGATCGCCATTACATCGCACCCGAAGACCGTCACGGCGGCCAGGATCGGTAGGAGCCGACCGGTCGTGGGACTCAGCCCGCGGCGGAGGGCTCCCCGACCAGGGCTTCGCGCCAGCCGCAGCCGCCCCAATAGGCGACCTTTCCCAGCAGTTCCGCCATGTCGACGGGCTTGGCGACCAGATCGTCCATGCCTGCCTCGACATAGGTCTCGACCTGGCCGGCGAGGGTGTTGGCGGTCACGGCGATGATCGGCACCGCGCCCGCCTCGCCGCCGAGGGCGCGGATGTGACGGGCTGCCTCCACCCCGTCCATGACCGGCATCTGGATGTCCATCAACACGACATCCCAGTCACCGGCCGCGGCGGCCGTCAGCCCGAGGGACCCGTTCTCCGCCGTCTCGCAAACCATACCCTGCCCGGACAGCATGGCGGTCAGCAGCATGAGATTGGTCTGGTTGTCGTCGACGCAGAGCACCCGAAGCGGCTTGCCGCCGCCGGGCCCGGCCATCGCTTCGGGATCCGGGGCCGCCGGAAGCTGCACCTCCGTCCCGACAGGCGCGGCGGCCGGATCGCCGTGCTGCTCCGACAGGTCGATCATCTGGTTGACGACCGTCAGCAGCTTCTGGCCCGCCTGATGGATCCGCCGGGCCTGTTCGCCCTGCGCCGGGGCCAGACCGGCGCCGGACAGCAGTTCGGAGAAGCCGATCACCGCGTTCAGCGGCGTCCGCAGCTCATGCGACATGTCGGTGAGGAATTTCTGGCGAGCCTCGGCCATGGCCGTCTTCTGCTCCGCCGTGGCCTGCGCGCCTTCGGCCTCGACGCGGGCGGTGACGTCCTGCTCGTTGAGAAGCACCCCCAGGGCGCCCGTCACCGGATCGGACACCGGGCGGGCATCCACCTCGTGCCAGCGGCGCCCCGCCGTGGTCTCGACCTCGCACAGGCGGCTCGCCACCTTGCCGGTCCGGACCTGGTCCAGGAACCAGCGGCCCCGGTCGGGATCCACGAAGCGCGGCGCCAGCCCGGCGTCGCCGGGGCCGTAGGCGGCGTAGGCCGCCGGGTTGGAGAACAGGATGGCGCCCGCGTCGTCCAGCAGGGTGATCAACGCCGACGTATGCCGCAGGGCCTCGACCGCCCGGGCTTCCTCGGCCTCGACGTCGAGCGGAGCGGCCTCGAACAGCAGGACGGCGCGACCGTCCTCCATCCGGAAGGTCGAGATCGTCGCCTGCACGGTCACGGGCCGACCATTGGGGTAGAAGGTCCAGCGTTCGCTGAGCTCGCTGCCGTCCGCGGTGGCCTCCCTGAGACGGTCGGTGCGGGCCCGGACCGCGGGCGACAGGTTGGAGAAGTCGCGCGCCAGCAGCTCGTCCAGGGTTTCCGCGCCCCACAGCCTCAAGGCCGGGGCGTTGGCGTAGACCCCGCGCGCGCTGACCGGATCGTACATCCAGACCGGACGGCGCAGCCGGTCCCAGCCGCGCACCGCCGATGACAAATCCGAATTGGCCTCAGGGCTCATGCCCGGGTGATAGCGGGATCACCTGAAGCAACGTTTAACCGCCTTGACCCCGCCCCTGCCCCATGGCCTTTGCCCCGCCTGATGAAGACCGCCGATTTCGACTTCGACCTGCCGGACGACCGGATTGCGCTCCGCCCCGCCGAGCCGCGCGATTCCGCCCGCCTGCTGGTGGTGCGGAACGGCGCGCTCGAAGACCGGATCGTCCGCGACCTGCCGGACTTCCTGCGGCCCGGCGACGCCCTGGTGTTCAACGATACGCGGGTGATCCCGGCGCGGTTGTCGGGCGTGCGGGAGCGCATCGGACCCGAGGGCGAGACCCTGACCGTCGCGGTCGAGGCCACCCTGCATCATCGCGACGCCCCCGACGTCTGGTCCGCCTTCATGAAACCCGGCAAGCGCATCAAGGCGGGGGATCGCATCCGCTTCGGCGCCCAGGCCGACGGCGGCTGTCTGCTCGGCCGCCTCGACGCCACCGTGACCGGCAAGGGCGAGGACGGCCTGGTCACCCTGCGCTTCGACCTCGACGGCCCGTTCCTCGACGAGGCCATCCGCGACGTCGGGGTCATGCCCCTGCCCCCCTATATCGCGGCCAAGCGGGCCGAGGACGATCGCGACCGGTCGGACTACCAGACCATGTTCGCCCATTGGGACGGTTCGGTCGCCGCCCCGACGGCGGGACTGCATTTCACGCCGGCGCTGATGGCGGCGGTCGAGGCGAAGGGGGTCTCGACCCATGCCGTCACCCTGCACGTCGGGGCCGGCACCTTCCTGCCGGTCAAGGCCGACGACACGGCGGACCACAGGATGCATTCCGAGTGGGGCGAGGTTTCCGTCGCCACCGCCGCCGCCCTCAACGCCGTACGCGCCGCCGGCGGGCGCATCGTCTGCGTCGGCACCACCTCCCTGCGTTTGCTGGAGAGCGCCACGACGCCCGAGGGCGAGGTCCGGCCCTTCCATGGCGACACGGCCATCTTCATCACCCCCGGCTACCGCTTCCGCGCCGCCGACGTCCTCCTGACCAATTTCCACCTGCCGAAATCGACCCTGTTCATGCTGGTCTCGGCCTTCGCCGGGCTGGAGACCATGAAGGCGGCCTATGCCCATGCGGTGCAGGACGGTTACCGCTTCTATTCCTACGGAGACGGGTCCCTGCTGTTCCGGAACGACGCGTAACTCTATATTCCGCTCATCCCGGCGAAAGCCGGGACCCCGTTCTTCGGGCGATCGGTCCAACCGGTTTCGCCTCCCCGTCAATCCCGACCATCGTGCTCAACGACAGCACTGGGTCCCGGCTTTCGCCGGGATGAGCGGAGCAAGCTTTGCCCTTTCCGTTTCATATCCAGAACACCGAAGGCCGCGCCCGCACCGGCGTGCTGAGGACGCCGCGCGGCGACATCCGCACGCCCGCCTTCATGCCCGTCGGCACCGCCGCCACGGTCAAGGCCATGACCGTCGACCAGGTCGCGCAGACCGGCGCCGACATCATCCTGGGCAACACCTATCACCTGATGCTCCGTCCCGGCCCCGAGCGGATGGAGCGGCTGGGCGGGCTGCACAAATTCATGGGCTGGAACAGGCCGATCCTCACGGACAGCGGCGGCTTCCAGGTCATGTCCCTGGCCGGCATCTCGAAGGTGAAGGAGGACGCCGTCACCTTCGCCAGCCACATCGACGGCTCGAAACACGTGTTGAGCCCCGAACGTTCGATCGAAATCCAGGCCGACCGCATCGGCGCGGACATCTCCATGCAGCTGGACCAGTGCGTCGCCTGGCCCGCCGAGGAGCCTGCCGCCCGCGCCGCCATGGAGCTGTCCGCCCGCTGGGGCGCGCGCTCGAAGGCCGCCTTCGGGACCCGCGAAACCCAGGCCCTGTTCGGCATCCAGCAGGGCTCGACGTTCGAAAACCTGCGTCGCGAATCCTCCGAGCGGCTGCGGGAGACCGGCTTCGACGGCTACGCCATCGGCGGCCTCGCCGTCGGCGAGGGCCATCAGGCGATGTGCGAGGTTCTGGACTACGCGCCCGACATGCTGCCCGCCGACCGGCCCCGCTATCTCATGGGCGTCGGCAAGCCGGTCGATCTGGTCGAGGCCGTGTGGCGCGGCGTCGACATGTTCGATTGCGTCCTGCCCACCCGCGCCGGCCGCCACGGTCAGGCTTGGACGTGGGACGGGCCGATCAACCTCAAGAACGCCCGCTTCGCCGAGGACCAGGACCCGCTGGACCCGGCCCTCGCCTGCCCCGGTTCATCTCAATATTCAAAAGCTTACCTGCATCACCTGATCCGCGCTGACGAGATTCTCGGCAAGGTGCTGCTGAGCTGGCACAACATCGCCTTCTTCCAGGCCCTGATGGCGGCGATGCGGGCGGCGATCGCCGAGGGCCGGTTCGAGGCCTTCCGGCGCGACTTCCACGCCCGGCACACATCGAACGGCTAGCGCTGGCTGCGGCCCCTCGGCCGGAACCAGGCAGGTGCGGCGGGGGGCGGGCAATTGCGCTGCATCCCCGTGCCCTTCAGGAAGGCGCGGCGCATTCGCCCCGCCTGGATCGCTGACTGCACGTGTCGGCTGTGCTGCTCCGCGCCCGACAGCCGGCGGATCCAGCTGCGGCCCGGGATGAAGTCCGTCGTGGCGTCCCGTATGCCGTCCAGCGCCGCCGCCGCCGCCGCATCCGCCGCGCGCTCGCTCAGGAAGGAGCCGTCCGCGGGCGGAGGCTCGTCGGTGTCGGGCCCCAGGGCCTCGTTCAGGCGCGCGATCTCGGCGCCGATGGTCGCGCACTGGTTCAGATTGCGCAGGTCGTAGGGATTGGCCTCGGCCTGCAGAAGGACGGTCGGAATGGCCTGCCGCCTCAGATTCAGATCATCGAGCGGCGCGGTCGCCGCGGCGCCCAGTCCCGCTCCGAACTGGCGCGCGCCGCCCATGGCGGAATTGCCGGCCTGGCACCCGGCGAGGGCGGTCGCAGCGACAAGAATGAGCGAGGTCCGGCGCATGGCCTCTTCAACCACGCCCCACGCGGCGGGGAAAGCCGCCTCATCGCCGATCAGGCTGGCCAGAACAGCGCTTCACCCCGGCGAAAATCCGGCTAGGGTCCGTCCCATGATCGAGTTGCTCAAAACCTGGTTCGCGCAGCAGCGATGCAAGCACGATTTCAAGTACAGCCGCACCAGACCGGGCTCCCTGGTCTGCAAGAAATGCCGTGCCCGCCGGCCAAAGCCCCGCTGACCGCCGCGACGGACCGGCGCGAGCGCTGCGGCCCGGGGTAGCAAAAAAGGGGTGGTACGTCCTCTCGGGCTCGAACCGAGGACCCTCTGATTAAAAGTCAGATGCTCTAACCAACTGAGCTAAGGACGCACACCTGCAGGATCGCGCTCGCGACCCGGCGACGCGCCTTCTCTTGCAATCCGGCGTCCGGGTCAAGCGCCGGGTCGACGGATTGAGGACGTCGGGCTAGGCATCGGTCATGAAACCCTTGTCCGGCCTGCGCATCCTCGAGTTTGACGGCCTGGGTCCCGTGACCTTCGCCGGCATGGTTCTGGCCGACCTGGGCGCCGATGTTCTGCGCCTGACCCGCGGCGCAAGCGCCGGCGCGCCGGTCTTCGCCGACGTGGGCGGCGGAATTCTGCATCGCGGACGGTCGTCCCTGGCCGTCAATCTGAAGGATGCCGGCGACCGGACACGCGTCCTGGACCTGATCGCCGCGGCGGACGGCCTGATCGAGGGTTTCCGGCCGGGCGTCATGGAACGGCTGGGGCTCGGCCCCGAGGACTGCGCCGCGCGCAATCCGCGGCTGGTCTACGGCCGCGTCACCGGCTGGGGGCAGACGGGCCCCAAGGCCGGCGAGGTGGGGCACGACATCAACTATATCGCCCTCAGCGGGACGCTCCACGCGATGGGCGAGCCTGACCGGCCGCCCCGGCCGCCGCTGAACCTGATCGGCGACTACGGCGGCGGCGCCATGATGCTGGTCACGGGGGTCCTCGCGGGCCTGATCGAAGCGCGGCGTACAGGCGCGGGTCGGGTTGTGGACGCGGCCATGACGGACGGCTCGGCCCTGCTGATGAGCCTGTTCCATGCGCTCGGGGCCCGCGGCCTCTGGAGCGACGCGCGCGGGGCGAATCTGCTGGATGGCGGCGCGCCCTTCTATCGCTGTTTCGCCTGCCGCGACGGCCGCTTCGTCGCCGTGGGAGCTCTGGAACCGCAGTTCTACAGCGCCCTGCTGACCGGCCTCGGTCTCGGCGAAGCCGAGGCGCCTCAGTACGACACGGCGAAATGGCCGGCGCTGCACGCGCGACTGGAAGCGGTTTTCGCGACACGGGACCGCGACGACTGGGCCGCCCGGTTCGAAGGAACCGACGCCTGCGTCACGCCCGTGCTGTCGCTCGCGGAGGCCCCAGGCCATCCGCATAACGCGGCCCGGAACACCTTCGTCGGGTCGGGCGGGATCCAGCCCGCCCCGGCCCCGCGATTCGGCGGCTCGGAGCCTCGTCCGGAGCCCGAGGGCGCCGCAATGACGTTCGACGGGGCTCTGGCGCGCTGGCGCTGAGACGCCGTCCATGCGCCGGATCGCAAATTCGTCCCGATCACGCTCTGGCGTGGTGACCATCCGCCCGTTCAGGGTTATGGAACGGGCGAACCGGTCGCGCGTTGGAAGGCCGATCCGGGGGAGACGCCATCCATGAAACGACTGATTGCCTGTCTGGTCCTGTCCAGCGCCCTCGCCGCCGCGGCCTGCGACGATCCGCGCGAGTCGAACGAANCCGCCGCCGAGGACGCGGGCGTCCCCGTCGCAGAGCCCAGCGCCGTAGACACCCCTCCCGCGGACTCGACCACGGTTCCGCCCGAGAAGCGGTCTTCGGAAGAGTCGGTCAAACCCGAGAGCGAAACCCTCTTCTACTGATCTGTCCGTTGATCGGCGGCGGTCGACCGCCCTGACGAAAGTTCCAGTTTGACGCCAAGGCACGCCCTGTTTCTCGTCAGCACGGCGGGTCTCGCTCTTCTCGCGTCCACCGCCCATGCAGACCCGCGCGCACAGATTCGCGGCGAGATGGACGCGGAGCTTCGCGAACAGCTGGTCCGCGCCGTCGGCGAGGTCGATGCGCCGCCTTCCAACCGGTTCGAGGCCCGCCGCCGCGCCCGCGGCGCCATGGAGGCCGCCGAAGCCCTGCTGAGGTCCGAAGGCTACTACCAACCCGTGCTGGAAGATGCGGTCGAGGGCGAGGAAAGCCCGGTCGCCATCGTCAACGTTACGCCCGGGCGGCGGTTCGTGCTGACAGACCCCCGGGTGCAATGGACCGCCCCCGCGCCGGACGCCCTGTCCGAAGCCGCCGCGCTCGACGAGATCAGCGTCAAACCGGACCAGGCCGGACGCGCGAGCGACGTTCTCGCCGCCGAGGGCCGTGTCGTCGCAACCCTGACCCGCCGGGGATATGCCGACGCGGCGGCCGAGCCCCGCCGTGTCGTCGTCGACCATGCGACCTTCACCGTCCAGCCCAACTACCGGATATCGTCCGGCGCCCTTGTGCGTCTGGACGGCGTG
Source organism: Brevundimonas sp. Root1423 (assembly GCF_001426805.1). Classification (NCBI taxonomy): domain Bacteria; kingdom Pseudomonadati; phylum Pseudomonadota; class Alphaproteobacteria; order Caulobacterales; family Caulobacteraceae; genus Brevundimonas; species Brevundimonas sp. Root1423. The sequence continues at coordinate 20,532 of NZ_LMFL01000005.1, read as the reverse complement.
CGGCTGGAGACGCGCGGGCCGACCAATCCCGCCTGGGTGACCGGCCTGGCGCCCTGGACCGAAGGCGACGTCTACGATCCGGATGATGTCGCGGAACTGGAGCGCCGGCTGCTCGAGACGGGCGTCTACGACGGCGTGGGCGTGGCCCTCGCGCCGCGCGAGCAGGGTCTGACCAATGGCTACCGGCCGGTCGTCGTCACCCTGACCGACCGGCCACGCCGGATTCTCGAGGCGGGCGCGACCTTCTCGACGGCCGAGGGGTCGGGCCTCGATCTGATCTGGACCTGGCACAACCGTTTCGGACGCGCCGACACCGTGGTCTGGCAGGCCCGCGCGGCCGATGTCGACAGCCGGCTGGGCGTCAACCTCAGCCTGCCGCACTGGCGGCGTCCGGGCGAGACGCTGAGGCTCTCCGCCGCCGTCCTGAACGAGGACACGGACGCCTATCGCCGCACGGCCCTCGCCGTGGCCGCCGACCTTCAGCAGCGCCTCGGCAAGACGTCCTGGATCAGCTACGGCGTCGGCCTGGACGCGGGCAAATACGATGAGAACCGGTTCGATCCGGTCACGCAATTGCCGATCAATTTCGACCGTGACCTGGTCATACTGACCGGACGGGCGAGCGCCTATCTGGACCGGTCGAACGACCCGCTCGATCCGACGACGGGCTGGCGGCTGTCGGCCTGGGCGCAGCCGACCGCGGTGTCGGGCGAGGATACGATCATCTTTCTGCGGAGCGAGGCCCAGGTCACCGCCTATCTGCCGCTTCAGGATGGCGCGAAGACCGTCCTGGCCGGCCGCGCCCGCCTCGGCTCCATTGTCGGCGGCGCGGAACTGACGATACCGTCTGACCGGCTGTTCTATTCGGGCGGCGGCGGTTCGGTGCGCGGCTTCGAATACCAGGGCGTCGGGCCGCGTCTGCCCGACAACACGCCCCGCGGGGGGTTGAGTCTCGTCGAGGCCTCGGTCGAGATCCGCCGCGACGTCTGGCGCAGCTTCCAGGTCGTGGGCTTCGTCGACGCCGGCGCGATCGGGTTCCAGGAGACGCCCGATTTCGGCAACCTGCGGTACGGCGCCGGCTTCGGGGTCCGGTACAAGCTGCCCTTCGGGCCGATCCGGGCCGACATCGCCTTCCCGCTGGATCGCCGGGACGGCGACGCTGATTTCCAGGTCTACGTCAGCATCGGACAGGCGTTTTGACCGGCGCCCCGCCGCCCGTGGAACCGCCCGACACGCCCGCCGAAGCGGCGAAGAAGAAGCGCACCCGGCTGCAGGCCATCGCCTTCTTCGGCGGCATGGCCGCGGCGATTCTCGCCGCCATCCTGCTCGTCGGTCTGGTGGGCGGGCGGATGTATCTCCTGTCCGGCCCGGGACGGGAACTGGTGACCAGTTTCGTCGCCGGCAAGAAACTGGGTCGCTATGGCCGGATCAATGTCGAGGGCGTGCGCGGCGACCTGTTCGACGATTTCACCATCGACCGCGTCACCGTCACCGACGCGAAGGGCGTCTGGCTGGAGGCGCGCAAGGTCCATATCGACTGGGACTGGTGGCCGCTCATGGCCCGCGAGTTCCACGCCACCAACGTCGAGGCCGAGGTCATCCGCCTGATCCGCCGGCCCGAGGTCGAGCCCACGACCACGCCCCCGGGGCCTCAACCCCTTTCGGTGGACATCGACCGCTTCTCCGCCGACGTCGAACTGCTGGAGGGCTTCAGCCGCGAATACGGCCGCTGGCGGCTGTCGGGCGAAGCCGACGCGCCGCGCAAGGGTCCGAAGAAGGCGATCGTGAACGCCGCCAGCAACAGCCGGCCCGGCGACTATCTGCGCGTCAACGCCACGCTCGGGGCGACCATCGCCGATCTGCGCCTTAACCTGCGCGCCGAAGAGGCCCGGGGCGGCCCTCTCGCCGGAGCCTTGGGCTATTCGCCCGACCGCCCGTTCTTCGCGACGGCGATCGTCAACGGCTCGGTCGTCGACGCCCTGGTGCGGACGGGCGACTTCGTGCCGCTGGTGATCAAGGGACGGTACGGGAAGGATCGGACCCGGATCGCCGGCTTCGCCGACTTCTCCGGATCGGACCTGCTGGCGCCGTTCGCGCAGCGGATCGGCCGCACGGCCCGGTTCGGTTTCGCCACCTCGAGCGACAGCGACGACGACGGCCTGCATGGCGTCGGCTGGCGGCTGATCGCGGACAACCTCAACGCCAGCGCCAGCGGGGACGTAAGGCTCAGCGATCGTAGCAGCCCCGACGGGATCGCTGTCGAGGTCTCGACACCGTCCCTGTCGCGGCTCGTCGGCCACAGCGCCGCGGGCCCCTCGGCGTACAAGGGCGTGTTCAGGGGCTCCCCCTCGGACTGGACCCTGACCGGGTCGGCGGACCTGCTCGGGGTCGAGGTTTCAAGCTATCGGGCGCAACGGGTCCGCGGCCCCCTGAATGCGCGCATGCGTGCGGGACGGCTGGATCTGGACGGCGATCTCCGCGCCGCCGGGGGATCGAGCGCCGGGATCGTCGGCGGTCTTCTGGGCGGCCAGCCGCGCATCACGTTTGAAGCCGCCCGGCTGGCGGACGGCGCCATCCTGCTGGAACGGGTGCAGGCGACCGGTCAGGCCCTGACCCTCTCCGGCTCGGGCGGACGCAGCCTGACGGGCGGCCTCGGGTTCCGGGGCCGGGCCGAGATCACCGATGTCTCCCGCCTTCGCAAGGGCGCGCGCGGCGCGTTCGGAGGTCCGATCACGGCCTCGATGACGCGCGCGGGCCAGCCATGGCGAATCACCTTCGATGCCCGCGGCCGCCGGCTGGCGACCGGAATGGCGGAGCTGGACCGCCTCCTCGGGCCCGTCCCGCGGCTCCAGGCGACCGGCGCCCTCAACGGCGGACGGATCGAGGTCGAGCGGGCGCTGCTGACCGGCGCCCAGGGCACCGCCGGCGCGCGCGGCCTCATCGAGGGCGACGGGCGGCTAAGGCTGGCCCTGAACTGGAATGCGCAGGGACCCTTCGGGGTCGGCCCTGTCGCCATTGACGGAGCCATGACGGGCGACGGCGCCCTGACCGGAACCCTGGCCCGACCGCGCGCGGATCTGACGGCCCGGTTCGGCAGGCTGAGCGCGGGGGCGCTGGTTTTGACCGACGCAGACATGGTGCTGAGTTTCCGGCGCGGCGCGGACGCCTCGGACGGACGCATCGCCCTGACCGCCGGATCCAACTACGGGCCGGCGCGGGCCAGCGGAAACTTCTTCCTCGGGGGCGACCGCATCCGGCTGACGGACGTGGATCTGGACGCGGGCGGCGTCACGGCCCAGGGCGCGATCGCCCTGTCCAACAGCTTCCCGTCCAGCGCCGACCTGACGTTCACCGCCCGGCCCGGCGCCTTCCTGGCCTCCGGAACCGCCGACGGCCGGGTTCGCCTGACCGACGGCGCCGGCGCCGAGACGGCGATCCTGGATGTGACCGGCCGCAATGTTCGCCTGACGGGATCGACCTGGACGATCCGGACGCTCGACCTGAACGGCCGCGGGACCCTGTCACGCCTGCCCTTCACACTGAAGACGGACATCGGCGGCGCGACCCCCGTGTCGTTTGATGGAACCGGGGTCTATTCCCGGAACGGGGGCGCACAGTCGGTGGTGCTGGAAGGATCCGGCCGGGTCCGCGAGATCGCCTTCACCACGCGCAATCCCGCTGTCGTCGCCCTGTCTGGCGACGGACGCGTCGTGCGGGTCGATCTCGGCATCGGCGGGGGCGTGCTGCTCGGCGAACTCCGTCAGGACTCCCGGGCGTCCATCATCGAAGCCAATCTGACCAGCGTCGATCTGGGAACCGTGGTCCGCGACATGCGGGGATCCGTGACGGGCCAGCTGTCGTTGCGGGGAGCCGGGGACGACCTGTCGGGCTCGGCCAACCTCGCGCTGCGGGAGATTCGCAGCATCGACGCGCCGCGCGGTCTGGCGGTCGACGGCACGCTGAATGCGATTCTGGTCAACGACAGCCTGCGCGTTCAGGCCCAGGCCAACGACGGCGACGCGGTCCGGGCCACGGCGGACGTCACCCTGCCTGTGGAGGCCTCGGCCGTGCCCCTGCGTCTGGCCATCGTGCGGACGCGGGAAATGTCCGGCGACATCTCCATCCAGGGTCAGATCCAGCCGATCTGGGACCTGCTCGCCGGCGGCGAACGGTCCCTGACCGGGCAGGTGGACGCCCGCGCGAGCCTGGCGGGTTCGCTGGCCGCCCCGCGGATCAACGGACGGCTCGACCTGCAACAGGGGACGTTCCGCGACAGCGCCACCGGCGTGCGGCTGGAAAACGTCACCCTCGCCAGCCGGTTCGACGACACCACGGGCCTGGTCGAAGCCTTCAGCGCCGTGGACGGGGCCGGCGGCTCGGTGACGGGCAACGGCCGCATCGGGCTGCGCCAGGGTTCCGGATCCAGCTTCCAGCTGCTGCTGAACCGGTTCCGCATCATCGACAACGACATCGCCGAAGCCCGGGCGTCCGGCCCCCTGACGGTGACGCGCGGCCAGGACGGCAACATCACCCTGACCGGCGAGATGGACATCGACGAGGCGCGCATCGAGGCCAATCCGCCGGGTTCGAACGGCATCGTCCGCATGGAGGTGATCGAGATCAACAAGCCCGGCGGCGATGTCCCCGAGGAAGAACAGAACCGCCAGCGCGGCCTGCAGTTCGGACTCAACATCGGTCTGCGCTCCCCGGGCGGGGACGTGCGCGTCGTCGGCCGCGGCCTGAACGTGGAGATGAACGTCAACGCCCGCGTCACCGGCACCATCAGCCGGCCGATCCTCAGCGGCACGGCGCGGGTCGTGCGCGGCGACTACGACTTCGCCGGCAAGCGTTTCGTGTTCGACGAGCGCGGAACCGTCAGTCTGTCGACCAACCCCGAACTCATCCGGCTGGACCTGACGGCCACCCGCGACGACCCGGCGCTGACCGCCACGATCCGCGTCACGGGCACCGCCGCCCGGCCCGAGATCGCCCTGACCTCGACCCCCGCCCTGCCGCAGGACGAAATCCTGTCACAGGTGCTGTTCGGACGCTCCGCCTCGCAGCTGTCGGCGTTCGAGGCGGCGCAGCTGGCGGCCGGCGTCGCGGCCCTGGCCGGCGGCGGCGGCTTCGACGTGATCGGCAACCTGCGGGAGCTCGCGGGCCTGGATCGCCTCTCGTTCGGCGGCGAGGCGTCCGGCCTGACCGTCGCCGGCGGCCGCTACATCAATGACAATGTCTATGTGGAGATCATCGGCGGCGGCGAGAACGGCGCGGCCGTGAACGTCGAATGGCAGGTGCGTCGCAACCTGACCATCAGCTCGAAATTCGGGGGACAGGGCGAGGCCAGCCTGTCGATCCGCTGGCGCCGCCAGTCCCGGCAGCCGGGCGCCGGTCGCGAGGACCCGCGCCCGAACCGCTAGGGACTAGTAGGTCTGGGCGGCGGCGAAGCGCAGCTTGTCCAGCTTTTGCGCCCCGCGAATGCCGGCGACGTGCAGGACCATCTGGACGACCAGGATCACCAGTCCGCCCCAGGTCTGCCATGCCGGAGGGGCGACGGCGGCGGAGGTCTCGGGCTGACCCACGCCGAAAGCGGCCATCAAGCCCGTGATCAGGCCGAAGGCCACCAGAATGGCGAAGATGATCGGGATCACGATGTTGGGCTTGAACCACTGCACCAGCCCGATAATCAGCTGGATGACGACCAGGCCGATCGACAGCCCCAGGAGTCCTTGCGCCATCATGGCGGCCATGCCCGCGGTTTCAGGATTCTGGGCGGTGGCCTGGGCGACCGCGGCGTCCATCAGCGCCTGCCCCGCCGTCATCAGATAGACAATCCCGATCACGCCCCAGAGGACGCCGAGAAAAATGGCGATGGCGCTGGCCCTTGCCGCAGCGATCGCTTCGCCCTCGGTCGTGATCGGCGTCGTCGGATTGGATGCCCGGATCCAGTCAGTCATATGGTGTTCCTCCCTCGATGGTGGGGCAGCCTAGCGCGTGCGTCCGGCGGTGGAAACGGGCTAGCGCTCGCCTTCACCTTTGCCGTCCGCCCGGCTAGGGTCCGCCGGCATGCGAATTCACCCCTCCGACCAGCTCGTGCTCGACCATGTCGCGGCGCGCGAAGCCGCCATCGTCGGTCGCGCGATCGACTGGTCCGGCGTCAATTCGGGCAGTCGTAACGCCGAAGGTCTGGCCCGGATGCTGGAGAGGCTGGAGACCGAGGCCCGGCGTCTGCCCGCCGAGGTCCGGCGAATAGCCACGCAGGACTCCGCCTCCGTCGGCGACGACGGCGCGGTGCGGACCGAGGCCCACGCCGACGCCCTGAAGATCACCGCCCGGCCCGATGCGCCGATCCAGGTCGTGCTGACCGGCCACTATGACACCGTCTTCCCCGCCGACAGCGGCTTCCAGACCGTCTCCACCCGGCCGGACGGCGCGCTGAACGGTCCCGGCCTCGCCGACATGAAGGGCGGGATCAGCGTCATGCTGGCCGCCCTGGAAGCCTTCGAGACCCATCCCGACCGCGAACGCGTCGGCTGGACTGTGCTGCTGTCGCCCGACGAGGAGATCGGCTCCCCCGCCTCGGCGCCCCTGCTGGCGGCGCTGGGCGCGCGCGGCCACATCGGCATGACCTATGAGCCCGCCCTCGCCGACGGAACCCTGGCCGGGGCGCGCAAGGGCAGCGGCAACTACCATCTGATCGTCAGCGGCAGGGCCGCCCACGCCGGCCGCGCCTTCCACGAGGGCGCCAACGCCGTCGCCGGGGCGGCCATCCTCGCCGCCCGCCTGCACGCCCTGAACGGCCTTCGCGACGGCGTCACCGTCAATGTCGCGAAGATCTCAGGCGGCGGAGCCCTGAACGTGGTGGCCGACAACGCCGTCGTCCGCTTCAACGTCCGCGTCCCTGACAGGGCGGCCTCGGACTGGATCGAGGCCGCGGTGCGCGAGATCGCCGCCCACGCCCCCTTCCCCGGCCTGACCCTCGACCTGCACGGCGGCATGACCCGCGCGCCCAAGCCGATGGACGCGTCCCAGACGGCCCTGTTCGAGGCGGTGCGCGACACCGGCGCCCTGCTGGGCCAGACCGTGGCGTGGAAGCCCTCCGGCGGCGTCTGCGAGGGCAACAACCTGCACGCCGCCGGCCTGCCCAATGTCGACACCCTCGGCGTCCTCGGCGGCGACATCCATTCGGACCAGGAGTTCGCCTGGCCCGCCAGCTTCGTCGAACGCGCCCGGCTCAGCGCCCTGATCCTGTGCAAGATCGCCTCGGGCGAGATCGATGCGCTGAAACTCAAGTCCCTGCGTCTGGAGACGATGTAACCCCCATGCTCGTCGTCCGACCCGCCGCGCCCGCCGACCTCGACCACCTGCTGGAACTCGCCATCCTCAGCGGCCCCGGCTTCACCAGCCTGCCCGAGGATCCCGACCAGCTGGCCGAACGCCTGGACCTCAGCCGCGACAGCTTCTCGGGCGATCTCGCGCCGCAGGAACGCTGGTACACCCTGATGCTCGAGGAGTCGGAGACCGGCGACGTCGACGGCATCGGCTCGGTCAAGGCCGCCGTCGGCCTCCACCGGCCGTTCTTCTCGTTCCGGGTGGTGACCAACACCCAGTCGTCGCCTTCGCTGGGCGTCCGCCTGGAGCAGAAGACCCTCGTCCTGGTCAACGAATGCACCGGCTGGACCGAGGTCGGCTCCCTCTTCCTCAAGGCCGACCGGCGCAAGGGCGGCGCCGGCCGTCTGCTCAGCCAGTCGCGCTACATGCTGATCGGCGCCCAGCCCGAACTGTTCAACGAAAACGTCCTGGCCGAGCTGCGCGGCGTCTTCACCCCCGACGGCGCCTGCCCCTTCTGGGACCATGTGGCGCACAAATTCTTCCCGATGGATTTCGACGAGGCCGACCGCATGACGGGCTCGACCGACAAGCAGTTCATCGTCGACCTCGCTCCGCGCCACCCGATCTACATCGACCTGCTGCCCGAGCCGGCGCGCGCCGTGATCGGCAAGGTCCATCCGCAGGGCGTGCCCGCCATGGCCCTGCTGGAGAGCGAGGGCTTCCGGCCCAACGGCCTGATCGACATCTTCGACGCCGGCCCCACGGTCGCCTGCGGCCGGGACAACATCCGCACCGTCCGAGACGCCCGCCGCCTGACCGTGGTCGTTGCCGCCGAGGTCGACGCCGAATTGCCGGCGCTGATCTCGACCGACAGCGTCTCCGACTTCCGCGCCGTCCGCCAGCGCGCCCATATCGAGGGCGACGTCGCCACCCTGACCGCCGAAACCGCCGACGCCCTCAGGGTCGGCGCCGGCGACACGGTGCGGGTCAAGGCCTGAGCCCCATGACCATGCCCCCGTTCAAATCCATCGACCCCGCCACCGGCGAAACCGTCTGGGAAGGCCCCGCCGCCTCGCCCGCCGAGGTCCAGGCCGCCGCCGACCGCGCCCGCGCCGCCTTCCCCGACTGGGCCGACCGCCCGCGTCAGGACCGCATCGACGCCGTCAAACGCTATCAGGCCGTGCTCCGGGACCGCGCCCCGCGAATGGCCGAGGCCATCAGCCGCGAAACCGGCAAGGCCCTGTGGGAGACCACGGCCGAGCTCGGCGCCATGGCGGGCAAGGTCGACATCTCGATCCGCGCCTATGACGAACGCACCGGGGAGCGCACGGCGGAGACCGGCTTCGGCCACGCGACGCTGCGCCACCGCCCCCACGGCGTGGCGGCGGTGCTGGGGCCCTTCAACTTCCCCGGCCACCTGCCCAACGGCCATATCGTCCCGGCCCTGCTGGCCGGCGACACCGTGGTGTTCAAGCCGTCTGAGGAGACGCCCCTGATCGGCCAGCTGATGGCCGAGGCCTTTGTCGAGGCGGATCTGCCGACGGGCGTGATCAATGTCGTCCAGGGCGGGCGCGACACGGGCGCCGCCCTGCTGGACAGCGGCATCGACGCCCTGATGTTCACCGGCTCGGGCGCGGCCGGCGCCCATTTCCGGCGCAAATTCGCCGACGATCCGCATGTGATCCTCGCCCTCGAGTTGGGCGGCAACAATCCGCTGGTGGTCTGGGACGCCGCCGACGCCGAGGCCGTGGCCGGCATCGTCGTCCAGTCGGCCTTCGTCACCACCGGCCAGCGCTGCTCCTGCGCCCGTCGCCTGATCGTTCCAGAGGGCCCGCAGGGCGACGCCATCGTCGAGGCCGTCGCCGCCTTCGTCGACCGGCTGATCCTCGCGCCGTGGAATTCGACCCCCGAACCCTACGCCGGCCCCCTGATCTCGCAGAAGGCCGCCGAGGCGGCGCTGCAGGCGCTGCAGGACCGTATCGCCATGGGCGCCAGGGTCATCCGCGCCTCCGGTCCCGTCGACAACCTGCCCGGCGCCTTCGTGAAGCCCGCCATCATCGACGTCACCGGCGTGGCCGTCCCGGACGAGGAGATGTTCGCCCCCTTCCTGTCCGTGACCCGCGTCGGCAGCTTCGACGCCGCCATCGCCGAGGCCAACGCCACCCGCTACGGCCTGTCCGCCGGCCTGGTCAGCGACGACCCCGCCAACTGGGACCGGTTCATCCGCCGCATCCGCGCCGGCGTCGTCAATTTCAACCGCCCGACGACCGGCGCGGCCGGCGACATGCCCTTCGGCGGCCTCGGCGCCAGCGGCAATCACCGGCCCAGCGCCTGGTATGCGGCCGACTACTGCGCCTATCCGGTGGCCAGCTTCGAGGCTGGCGCGGTCAGGAACATCGAAAGCGAGATCAAGGGGCTGCGCCCGTGATCATGCACCGCGCCTCTCCCTCCCCTTCATGGGGAGGGTCGTCGGCGCGAAGCGGCGACGGGGTGGGGTGCGTCGGTCCGCGCTCCGGCGCCTTCGAGCCCCACCCGGATCGCTGCGCGATCGTCCCTCCCCATGAAGGGGAGGGAGAGCCGTGACTTCCGCCGTCGAAGCCAATGCCGACGGCCTGATCGGGCCGACCCACTCCTACGCCGGCCTCTCGCCCGGCAACCTCGCGTCCAGCCTCAACGCCGGCGAGGCCTCCAACCCCCGCGCCGCCGTCCTGCAGGGGCTGGACAAGATGAAGCGGCTGGCCGACCTCGGCCTGCCGCAATACGTCCTGCCGCCGCACGAGCGGCCCGAGATCCCCTTCCTGCGCAGCCTCGGCTTCACCGGCTCCGACGCCGCCGTGCTGGAAGCCGCCTGGAAGACCGCGCCCTCCTTCGCCGCCGCCGCCTGTTCGGCCTCGCCGATGTGGGCCGCCAACGCCGCCACGGTGACGCCGTCCGCCGACGCCGCCGACGGCCGGGTGCATTTCACCCCCGCAAACCTGGTCACCAACCTACACCGCTCGCTGGAGCACCGGCAGACGAAGCGGGCGCTGGACGCCCTCTTCCCCGACCCCGACCGTTTCGCCGTCCATGACGCCCTGACCTCGGTCGCCCACCTCGCCGACGAGGGCGCCGCCAACCACGTCCGCCTGTGCGCCGACCACGGCGAGCCCGGCGTCAACCTGCTGGTCTGGGGCCGCGAAGCGTTCGAGCCCTGGTCCGGCGCCTTCCCGGCCCGCCAGACCCGCGAGGCCTCGGAAGCCGTCGCTCGGCGGCACGGCGCTTCCGGCGTCGTCCTCGCCCGCCAGTCGAGGGCCGCCATCGCCGGCGGCACCTTCCACAATGACGTGGTCTGCGTCGGGGCGCTGGAGACCCTGTTCTTCCACGAGCTGGCCTTCGAGGACACGGAGGCCACCAAAGCGGCCGTCCGCGCCGCCGCCGGCGGCCTGTTCGAGCCGATCTTCGTCGAGGTCGGGACCGCCGACCTGCCCCTGACGGACGCCATCTCCAGCTATCTGTTCAACTCCATGCTGGTGCGGATTCCGGGTGAGGATCGCCTGACCCTGATCTGCCCCACCGAGACGCGCGACAACCCGCGCAGCCACGCCGTCGCCGAGCGGCTGGCCGCCTCCAACGGCCCCATCGGCCGGGTCGAATACGTCGACGTGCGCCAGTCGATGCGCAACGGCGGCGGCCCCGCCTGCCTGCGCCTGCGCGTGGTCCTGACCGAGGCCGAACAGGCGGCCGCCAATCCCGCCATGCGGTTGACCGACGCCCTGCACGCCCGGCTGTCGAGCTGGGGCGAGGCCCACTACCGGGACCGCCTGACCCCGGCCGACCTGGCCGATCCGGCCCTGCTGGACGAGAGCCGGAGGGCGCTGGACGAACTGACCGGCCTGCTCGGCCTCGGGGGCGGCTTCTATCCGTTCCAGCGGGGCTGAGCCGTGGTCGCCTTCACCCATCGGATCGCGACCGAGGCCGACATACCGGCGCTGGTGGCCCTGATGGACCGGTCGATCGCCGGCCCCTTGGCCGCCTTCCTGACGCCTGACCAGATCGCCGCCAGCCGCCAGCTGATGGGGATCGACAGCCAGCTGATCGCCGACCGCACCTATGTCATCGTCGAGGCTGACGGCGTTCCGGCCGGCTGCGGCGGCTGGAGCGGGCGGATCACCGAATACGGCGGCGACCACACCCCCGGCCGAGTCCCCGCGCCCCTGACGCCGGGCGTCGACGCGGCCCGCATCCGCGCCATGTACACCGCGCCCGAGTTCGTCCGGCGCGGCGTCGGTCGCCGGATCCTCGGCCTGAGCGAGGCCGCCGCCCGCGCCGCGGGCTACGACCGCGCCGAATTGGTCGCCACCCTCGGCGGCGAGCCTCTCTACCGCGCCGCCGGCTATGCCGAGATCGAGCGCTTCGAGGACGACCGCGGTGGCGCGCCCGTGCCTCTGGTGCGGATGGGCAAACCGCTCTAGCCCTTCTCCCATGACGCCGAGGGGGATTGGATGACCGAAGCAGCGATGACCCCCGCCCGCCGCCTGCGCAACATCATCGGCGGTTCGGCCGGCAACCTGGTCGAATGGTTCGACTGGTACGCTTATGCCGCCTTCACCCTGTATTTCGCCCCCGTCTTCTTCCCCGAGGGCGACAGCACCGCCCAGCTGCTCAGCGCGGCGGCCGTCTTCGCCGTCGGCTTCCTGATGCGGCCGGTCGGGGCCTGGGTCATGGGGGTCTATTCCGACCGCCGCGGCCGCAAGGCGGGGCTGACCCTGTCCGTGACCCTGATGTGCACCGGCAGCCTGATCATCGCCTGCACCCCGGGCTACGCCGCCATCGGCATCGCCGCCCCGGCCCTGCTGCTGTTCGCCCGCCTGCTGCAGGGGCTCAGCGTCGGCGGCGAATACGGCTCGTCGGCCACCTATCTGTCGGAGATGGCCACGGCGAAGCACCGCGGCTTCTGGTCCAGCTTCCAGTACGTCACCCTGATCTCGGGCCAGCTCCTGGCCCTGCTGCTCCTGATCGTGCTGCAGAAAACGATGAGCGAGGCCGATCTGGCGGCTTGGGGCTGGCGCATCCCCTTCTTCGTCGGCGCGGGGCTGGCGGTGGTCGTCTTCTGGCTGCGGCGACGGCTGGACGAGACCTCGGCCTTCATCGCCTCGGACGCCGGCGAAGCGCCGAAATCCAGCGCCCTGCTGCTGATCCTCAAACATCCCAAGGAGGCGCTGATGGTCCTCGGCCTGACCGCCGGCGGGACCGTCGCCTTCTACACCTACACCACCTATCTGCAGAAATTCCTCGTCAACACGACCGGCTTTTCGAAGACGACCGCGACCGAGGTCAGCGCCGCGGCGCTGTTCGTCTTCATGCTGCTGCAGCCCGCCGTCGGCGCCCTGTCGGACCGGATCGGACGACGCCCCGTGATGATCGCCTTCGGCGTCATGGGCGTGCTGTTCACCGTGCCGATCATGACGGCCCTGTCCGGGGTCGAGAGTCCCTTCGTCGCCTTCCTGCTGGCGATGGCGGCTCTGATCATCGTCAGCGGCTACACCTCGATCAACGCCGTGGTGAAGGCCGAGCTGTTCCCGGCCCATATCCGCGCCCTCGGCGTCGCCCTGCCCTATGCGATCGCCAACGCCCTGTTCGGCGGCACGGCGGAATACGCCGCCCTGTGGTTCAAGGGCGAAGGCATGGAGAGCGCCTTCTTCTGGTACGTCACCGGCCTGATCGGCGTGTCGCTACTGACCTATATCCGGATGCGGGACACCGGCCGCAACAGCCTGATCACCCACGATCAGGCGGCGAACCGCCCGCCCCGCGCCGCATAGGCCTGGGTGCCGCGGGTGAAGACCCGGTCGGTCGGCAGGACGGCCTCGATGGCGATGGCGTCGGCGCCCTTCAGCCGGTCGTAGATCGGGCCGAAATCCTTCAGCGTCTCGGCCTTCAGCTGCTCGATGGAATCGATGACGAAATAGACCTGCTGGAAGTCGTCGATCCGGTACAGGGTCCGCATCACCCGCTCGAGGTCGAAGCCCAGCCGGTTGGGCGACGGGTCCTCCAGCGAGAAGACGCTCTCGGTCGCCGACGACACGATCCCGGCGCCGTAGATGCGCAGGCCGCCCGCGTCCTGCATCAGGCCGAACTCGACCGTGTACCAGTACAGCCGCGCCAGATTCTGCAGCATGCCCAGCGACGCGGCCCGCTGCCCGCCCTTGCCATAGGCCTCCATATAGGCGGCGAAGTCGGGGTCGGTCAGCATCGGCACATGGCCGAAGACGTCGTGGAAGATGTCCGGCTCCTGCAGATAGTCCAGCTGGTCCGGCTTGCGGATGAACTGACCCGAGGGGAAGCGGCGGTTGGCCAGGTGGTCGAAGAACACCTCGTCCGGCACCAGTCCCGGCACGCAGACCACGGTCCAGCCGGTCAGGGCCTGGAGCTTGGGGTTCATGACCGCGAAATCGGGGATGCCGCCGGTGTTCAGGTCCAGCGCGGTCAGCCCCTTGAGGAAGACGTCGGCGGCGCGGCCGGGCAGGATCTTCATCTGCCGGGCGTAGAGGGTGTCCCAGGTCCGGTGCTCGACCTCGGTGTAGGACGCCCATTCCTGCGGAATGGTCCAGTCGGCGGCCGCGCCCTCGGGCGGCTTGTCGAACACATGCTCGAAGTCTGACATGGACGGCTCCTGCGACCTGCGGGCTCTGACTGGCCCTTGCCTGGCAATCTAGGCCTCCGGCGACGCGCGCGCCAGCCGGTCTCAGTGGATGGCGTGGGACAGCGGCGCGTGCCGACCCTGGGCGTCGACGGTGAACCAGCGGCGCTCGGCGTCCTCGGTCAGGGCCGACAGTTCGGGATCGTGCTCCAGCGCGGCCTCTGCGGCATAGGCGATGAAGCCGCCGTCCGGCCCGATGGCGAGGACCTGATAATAGGGCTGGTCCGGCGCCGTCTCGCCCGTTTCGGCGGGATCGCCGGCGTAGCTGGGGTCGATGTCGATCACGACGCCGCGGAAGGCGGCGTCCCGATGGCGGACGATCTGGCCGAGGCCGAATTTCGCGACGGATTGACGGGTCATGGCCGCAGAATGCCCGACCCAACCTGAGCCTTATCGACCCCCTCCCGTTCATTTTCGCGTCACATGGTTGGCGCGGACGGTTCGCCGGTCCTAAGGTGCCGGGGACGGGCGCCGTATCGGACCGCCCACCTTGAAAGTTCGGCCCATGCCGGAGACCGACGGCGCGCCCCGGCGCGACGAGCGGTCCCAGCTCCCGAGGCCCGATCGGCAGCGCGCCCGGAGCGGCGCCGTCGGCGGCCCCGGGGCGTCAGGTCGCGAGGCGCCCGTGTATGGCGCGCTCGATCTGGGGACCAACAACTGCCGGCTGCTGATCGCAAAGCCGGCCCGCGACGGCTTCCGTGTCGTCGATTCCTTCAGCCGCATCGTCCGCCTGGGCGAAGGTCTGTCCCGCACGGGGCGGCTCGACGACGGAGCCATGGACCGGGCCTATGAAGCCCTCGCCTTGTGCGGCGAGCGAATCGCCAGGAAGGGCGTCGACTCCGCCCGGCTGATGGCCGTCGCGACCCAGGCCTGCCGCCAGGCCGACAACGGCGAGGCCTTCATCGAGCGCGTCCGCCTGGGCACCGGACTCAAGCTCCGGATCATCGACCCGGTCGAGGAGGCCCGGCTGGCGGTCGAAGGCTGTCTCAACCTGTTCGACCCGTCGGCCGAGGCCGTCCTGGTCGTCGACGTCGGCGGCGGATCGACCGAGCTCAGCTGGCTGAAACGGCGGAGCCGGGGAGATTTCGGGCTTGAGGGGTGGATGTCGGCGCCCGTCGGTGTGGTGACCCTGGCCGAACGTCACCCCGAGCCCGAGGCGGGGCTGGACCACTGGTACGAAGCCATGGTCGCGGACATGGGCGACGCCCTCGCCGCCGCGCCGGTCAGCCCGGCCCTGCGCGACATCTTCACCGGCGGACGCGGCCACATGATCGGCACCTCGGGCGCCATCACCAGCCTCGCCGGAATCCACCTCGGTTTGCGCCGGTACCAGCGCAACCTCGTCGACGGCCTGTGGATGACCAGCGGCGACTGCGAAAGGGCGGCCGAAAAGCTGATGGCCATGGGGCCGGCGGGTCGGGCCGCGGAATCCTGCATCGGACCGGATCGCGCCGACCTCGTCCTGGCCGGCGCCGCCATCATGGAGGCGGTTCAGCGGGCGTGGCCGTCCGAACGCGTCCGGGTCGCGGACCGGGGCCTGCGCGAAGGCCTGCTGCTGCAACAGATGCGCGCCGCCCGGCCTCCGACCCGACGCCGTCGCCGCGGACGCGGACCGAACGGCGCCGTCCGGAGCGAACCGTCTAGTTGACCACCTGAACCGGCAGGACGACGTCGCAGACCGAGAAGTCCGCGCCCCGCGCCGCCCGGGTCTCCTCGACCAGCGCCCGGAAGCGCGGCGAAGCCGTCGCCAGCACCTGCACCGAGGGTCGTTCAGCCTCGGGGATGTCGGCGGCGATCCGCACGCGGGTCATCCGATCCGGCTGGGCCTGGGTCATCATGCCGTTGTCGCCGTCGCCGACCTGGAGCGATCGCACCACGTCCAGACCCGACACCGTCACGCCCCAGATGGTGTACCGCTTGTCCAGCGCCGGATAGGCCTGGCGCATGAGGAAGAACTGACTGTTGGCCGTGTCATTGCCCTCGTCCCGGGCCATGCCGGCGACGCCGGGGCAGTACAGCCCCCAGGCGTGGACCTTGCCGTCGGCGGTCAGGGCGAAGGCGGAATCGGGCTGGGTCTGGACCGGCAGCGAATGGAAGAAGCCGACCCGCGCCCCGGCCGGCTCGGCCACCGCGGCGAACGGCATCGTCGCCTCGCGGCGGAAGGTGAATTCGGCCTTCAGATCGGGATAGGGGCTCTGGCCCTCGCCATTGCCGAGGGGGTCGCCGGTCTGGGCCATGAACCAGTCGATCACCCGGTGCCACAGGACGCCGTCGTAGAAGCCCCGGCGCGCCAGCAGCCTGATCCGCTCGACGTGCAGCGGCGCCACCTCCGGCGTCAGTTCGACGAGGATGCGGCCCTTGGTCGTGTCGATGACCAGCAGGTTCTCGGCCGGCGCGGTCCGCCACTCGGGCGCCGCGATCGTCGTTTCCGGAGTAGGCGGCGGCGGCGGGGCCGGCGTGCCGCCCGCATCCTGGGCGTTCGCCCCGCCGGCCGTCATCACGGCCAGGGCCACAAAACCGAGAAACTGTCGCATCGCCTTCCCCCTCATTTCAGATCAGCCGCCGGTCACTTCAGCGGGCGGCTGCACGTCGCAGACTGTGAAGCGCGCGCCCAGTTCGGCCCGTTTCTGCTCCACCAGGGCCGCGAACGCCGCACTGCGCGGCGTCATCACGCGTACGGCCGGACGTTGCCCCTCCGGCAGCGCCGACGCCGTGCGGACGCGCGTCATGGCGTCCGGATCGGCGACCTGGCCGTTTTCGGCCTCGCTCCCCGCCTTCAGCGCCTTGACTACGTCCAGCCCCGCCAGGACGCGGCCGAAAGGCGTATAGAGGCCGTTCAGGTTCTCGTTCACGCCGGTCATGAGGAAGAACTGGCTGTTGGCGCTGTTCGGGTCCTGATTGCGGGCCATGCCGGCGACGCCGGGGCAGAACAGGGCCTGGGCCGCGGCCCTGAAGTCGGCGGTGACCATCATCTGGGCGTCCGGCTGGGTGAAGATCGGCATCGAACCGGCCACGCCCATCTGCCCGGTCGGGGCGGCGACCAGATTGACGAACCCCTGGTCCCGTCCGCGCCGGAACTGGAATTCCCCCGGAACGTCCGGCAGCTCGCTGCCGCCGGCGCCGGTGCCCAGGGGGTCGCCGGTCTGGGCCATGAAGCCGGGCAGGACGCGATGGAATTTCAGCCCGTCGTAGAAGCCCTGATCGGCCAGGGTCCGGACCCGTTCCACGGACAGCGGCGCGACCACGGGATCCAGCTCGACCAGGATTCGGCCCCTGGCGGTGTCGATGACCAGAAGGTTTTCCGCCGCCACGGGGCGCCATTCGGCGGCGGAGGCCTGGGCCGCCGCGGGCTGGCCGGCGGCGAACAGGGCCATCGAAAACACGCCGATGGTTGCGATCCTGAAGTTCATWCTATCCCTTGACCTTGTCCCGGACCGCCTTGGCGACGGCSGGGCTGACGAAACTGTCGATCGCGCCGTCCAGACGGGCGATCTCCTTGACCAGCCGCGAGGCGATCGCCTGRTGCCGCGGGTCGGCCATCAGGAAGACCGTCTCGATGTCGGCATTGAGGCGCTGGTTCATCGCCGTCATCTGGAATTCGTATTCGAAGTCGGCSACGGCGCGCAGRCCSCGCACGATGATGCTGGCGTCCAGYTCCTCGGCGAAATGCATCAGCAGGSTGGAAAAGGCCCGCACCTCGACCTTGCCGCCCAGATGGGCGACCTCGGCGCGGACCATCTCGACGCGTTCGTCGGTCGTGAACAGCGGACCCTTGTCGTCGTTGCGGGCCACCCCGATGACCAGCYTGTCGACCAGCTTCACCGCMCGGCCGATGATGTCCATATGCCCGTTGGTCACGGGATCGAACGTGCCCGGATACAGGCCGATGCGCATGCAGTCCTCCCCGCTTTCCAGAGGTTTAGCAGCCGCCGCCGTCACAGCCTAGATCGGTTGCACCGGGTTCGACGCCCACGCCGCCTTAAGCCGGTCGATCATCGCGCCCGGAGTCGCGAAGGCCCGATCGCCGATCGACGCGACGGCGCAGGCCGGGGTGGCGCTGTTGCAGATGAAGGCGCCGTCGAAGCCGGCGAGATCATCCACCTGGACCGGAGTGATCCTGCCCGTCAGGCCGGACTGGCCGAGACCTCTCTGCACCAGCGCCTGTGCGACGCCCGCCAGCATCGGCGCCTGAGGCCAGATCACTTCGTCGTCGCGGATAAAACCTATATTCCAGAGGCTTCCCTCTGAAAGCTGGCCTTCAGTATTCACGAACAACGCGTCATCAAAGCCCGCGACCCGGGCGATCCGGCGCGCGCGGATCAGGCCGAACGTGGCCACATGCTTCAGATGCGGGGCCTCGCGGGCATAGGTTTGCACCTGCAGGCGCACGCTGTCCGCCAGCGGCGGAGGCGGCGGCGACGCTGCGATCATGACCTTTGGCCGGCCGCTCCAGTCCGGCGTCCGCGGCCCGATCTCCGGCGAGAACAGACTGACCCGCAGCCAGCAGGCCTCGCGCCCCGCCACGGCCGTCCGCATCAGGTCGCGCAGGCGCGCCTCGCCGACCGGTTCGCCGAACAGCTCGACCGCCTCGGCCTCGAGCCGCGCCAGATGCAGGTCAAGCCCCCGCGCGCCGCCCTCCTCCACCCGGAACGAGGTGTAGGCGCCATAGTTGACCAGCGCCACATGGGTCAGGTCGTCCGGGGTGGCGGGTTGACCGTCCACCGACAGCTCAGCGAGGGACATCAGATACTCCGCTCATCCCGGCGAAAGCCGGGACCCAGTGCCTTGGGCGATCCGGCGCCGCCGGGTTTCGCTGAGATCGATCCCATGCAGCCTGCCTCGCGAAAGGACCGGGTCCCGGCTTTCGCCGGGATGAGCGGCTTTAAAACTCAGCCTTCGGTTTCTGCGCCGTCCGCCTCATCCTCGACCGCGCCGTCCTCGCCCCCGCCGCTGTCCGGCAGGCGTTCGACCGACACGACCCGCTCGCCCTCGGCGGTGCGGAAGATGGTCACGCCCTGGCTGGAGCGGCCCACGATGCGGACCTGCCCCACCGGGGTGCGGATCATCTGTCCGCCCGAGGTGACCAGCAGCAGTTCGTCGCCGTCCTCGACCGGGAATGAGGCCGCCAGACGCGTGCCCGCGCGGCCGCCCAGGCCGTGGGCCGTCAGCCCCTGCCCGCCCCGGCCCGTGCGCCGGTATTCATAGGCCGAGGATCGCTTGCCGAAGCCGGTGTCGGTGACGGTCAGGATGAACTGCTCGGCGGCGCCCAGTTCGGCGATACGCTCGACGCTCAGGGCCGCGGCGTCGGCGGAACCTTCGCCGCCCTCGTCGTCAGCCTCGACCGTCGGCGCGTCCTCGTCGCCCTCGCCCGTCGCCCGGCGCATGGCCGAGGCGTGTTTGACATAGGCGGCCCGCTCGTCCGGCGTCGCGTCGACGCGGCCCAGCACGGCCATGGAGATGACCTCGTCGCCCTTCTGCAGGCGCACGCCGCGCACGCCGGTCGAATCCCGGCCCTTGAACACGCGCACGTCGTCCGCCTTGAACCGGATGGCCCGGCCCAGGGCGGTCGTCAGCATGACGTCGTCCTCGGCCGTGCACAGGGCCACGCCCACCATGTGGTCGCCGTCCTCCAGCTTCATCGCGATCTTGCCGGCCCGGTTGACGGTGGCGAAGTCGCTCAGCTTGTTGCGGCGCACGTCGCCCGACCGGGTCGCGAACATGATATCGAGGTTGCCCCACTCCGCCTCGTCCTCGGGCAGCGGCAGGACGTTCATGATCGAATCGCCCGGCTCGATCGGCAGCAGGTTGACGAAGGCCTTGCCGCGCGACTGCGGATTGCCCAGCGGCAGCCGCCAGGTCTTCAGCTTGTAGGCCTTGCCGTTGGTGGCGAAGAACAGCACCGGCGTGTGGGTCGAGGCCGAGAACACGCCGACGACGGCGTCGTCCTCCTTCATCGCCACGCCGCTGCGGCCCTTGCCGCCGCGATGCTGGGTCCGATAGGCGTTCAGCGCCACCCGCTTGACGTAGCCGCCGTGGGTGACCGTCACGACCATGTCCTCGCGTGGGATCAGGTCCTCGTCCTCAAGCTCGAAATCGCCCTCGCCTATGATGGTGCGGCGCGGAACGGCGAACTCTTCCCGGACCAGCAGCAGATCCTCGCGGATCACCGCCAGGATGTTGGCGCGGTCGCTCAGCAGGGTCAGATGGCCCTGGATGGTGTCGGCCAGGCCGCGCGCCTCTCCGAAGATGTCGTCGCGGCCCAGGCCGGTCAGGCGGCTCAGGGTCAGGCCSAGGATGGCSCGCGCCTGTTCGTCSGTCAGGTTCAGCTTGTCGCCGTCGACCAGCATGGAGCGCGGRTCGGCGATMAGYTCGATCAGGGCGATCATGTCGCCCACSGGCCAGSYCTTGGCCTGCAGCCGCTCRCGCGCCTCGGCCGGATCGGCCGAGCTGCGGATGATGTGGATGACCTCGTCGATATTGGCCACGGCCACGGCCAGRCCGACCAGCACRTGRCCGCGGTC
>NZ_LMFL01000004.1:0-91358 GCF_001426805.1 Brevundimonas sp. Root1423 | reverse complement strand
CCGCCCATGCCGGCGGTGATGAAGACCATGTGGGCGCCGTCCAGGTGCCCGTAGATTTCCTCGGCGGATTCCTCGGCGGCGTTCATGCCGACCTCGGGGTGGGCGCCGGCGCCCAGGCCCTGGGTGATGGTTTCGCCCAGCTGGACGCGGCGGTCGGTCTTGGCGAACGACAGGTGCTGCGCGTCGGTGTTGGCGACGACGAACTCGACCCCTTCAAGGCCCGCGTCGATCATGTTGTTGACGGCGTTCCCGCCCGCGCCTCCGACGCCGAAGACGACGATACGGGGCTTCAGTTCCGTGTGTTGCGGACGCACCAGCGAGAGAGACATAATTCTTATCCGACCTTATCCGACCCTGCCCTTGCCTTGCCCCGATGCGATTCCCCGCCGATTCGCATTGGTTATGAGCGCGTTAAGGAAACACCTGAACTGCTTAAGGGAGTGTTACCCCGTAGGCTGAGTCGGCCCCGGGGCCACGGATTTCGTTAACCTTCCCAGCAGTTTTCAGGTTCGGGCACGAAAAAGGGCGGCTCTCGCGAGCCGCCCTCTCCGTTTCGGTTCAGTCGCCGCCTTTAGAACGGGCGGTAGTTCAGACCGAAGAAGAAGCGCGTGCCGTACGGGTCCATGTTGTCGATGAAGCCGGTGCCGAAGTAGGCGGGTTGCTCGGCGTCGAAGGCGTTGGTGACCCCGGCGCGCAGCGACAGCTTGTCGTCCACATTGTAGCGAACGGTGAAGTCGTGGCGGGTGAAGTCGCCCGTGTTGAAGAACTCCGGCGGACGCTGGTCAGGGTTGTTGATCTGGTCGCGGTTCTGGACGATGTCCTGCGCCGCTTGCCAGTCAGCCACCCAGGTCAGGCTCCAGACGTCGTTCGGCGACCAGGTCAGTTGCGACGAGAAGCGAACGCGGGGGAAGTTCACCAGGCTGGCGCTCTCGACGAAAGCGTTCGGGTTCGAGATGTTGGTGAAGTTCTTCTGCTCGATCAGCCAGTTGCCGCGCAGGGAGTAGTCCAGCCGGCCCCAGTTGCGACCGAACACTTCTTCCGTGTCCAGCGAGTACCGGGCTGTGAAGTCGAGACCCCGGGTCTGAAGTTTGGCGAAGTTGATCGACCCCTGGATGAAGCCGATGCCGGTGTTGCCGGGGGTGCCGATCTCGAAGGCCTGCGAGCGGGCTTCCGCCGTCGTACCCGCGACCGGCGAGTTGAGGCGGAAGATGGTGTTGCAGGCCGCGGGGTTCAGCGACGGCCCCTGGACGCAGTTGAGGGCGGCGGCGGCGGGCGTGACCGCCGCGATCACGTCCTTGATCTCGACTTCGTAGTAGTCGAGCACGAGGCTGAAGTTCGGGAAGAAGCGCGGCTCCAGCACCGTGGAGAAGGTGAAGGATTCCGACGTTTCCGGCTGCAGGAAGGGGTTGCCGCCCGACACGCCGGCGATGCCCGAGGGATAGGTCGGGTTGTAATCGTCGTTCGGGTCAGCCGTGGCGCCGTTGAAGTCGAACGACGGGGCAGGCAGACCGCGGCTCGCCGCGACCTGGTTGAACAGGGTGGTGCAGTTTGCGACCCGATTGGCGCGATCGGTGGCGTTGGTGATGGCCACGATCTGACGGGTGTCGCAGGGATCGACCACGCCGTTGAAGAAGGTCTGGCTCTGCGGCGCGAAGTTTTCGCCGAGGTTCGGGGCGCGGAACGAGGTGTTGAAGCTGGTCTTGAAGGCGATGTCCGCAATCGGACGGTAGACGAAGTTCACGCCGTACACGTCGCCGGTTCCGACCGTCGTATAGTCGAAGTACCGGTAGGAACCGCTGATTTCGGCATACTCCCCCAGCCAGCTGTCGCGGAACAGCGGGATCGAGAGTTCGGCGAATGCTTCTTCCGACTCATATTCGACGCCCGGGAAATCGGCGCCGGTGTTGAGGAACAGGAAGCGACCGGCCGTGGCCGCGGTGCGACCCCGTCCTTCCGTATATTCGCGGCGGTATTCCACGCCGAGGGCGACGCCGATCGGTCCCGCGCCGAAGAAGTCCCACAGCTCGCCGGAGACGAAGGCGATCGCCTGCTCCTGCTCGTTGCGCTCGGTCGGGTTGATGGTGGCGTCGATATAGGCCAACGCCTCGGGGCTCTGGTTGCCGCGGCCGAACACGTTCAGCGGAACGCAGGCGTCCAGGGCCGCCTGACCTTGGGGCGTGTTGCGAAGATCGCCGCCGCGGAAGCTGTCGCCGAGGAGCGTGGCGGGGTTCTGGGCGCGCAGCAGCTTGGCGCGGCAGACCACTTCGCCGGGTCGGCCGTTGACCACGCCGGCCGTGTCCACCACGGCATCGGAGGCCAGCTGCATGCGCTGGTTGTCGACGCCGCGTTCGACGTTCTCGGCCTCGGCGACGCCGGCGTTGTACGACAGGCTCCAGTTGAAGTTGTCGACGAACCACAGGCTGTCCAGATCACCTTCGAGGGCGAGGTTCAGCTGGAACAATTCGCGGAAGTTCAACTGGCTGCGGTCGGGCCCGAACAGGGTGTGACGGGCGAACGGAGCGGCCGTAACGGTCGTCGGCTGGCCGGGAGCGGTCAGGGTGGGCGCCGAGTAGTTCTGCTGCGTGTTCGTCTGAATCGCCGAGCGGAGATTGTTCGGCAGATAGGCCGTGGTGTCGAGATTCAGCAGGAAGGCGTTGGTCGCCAGCGCATTGTCGACGCTGTTCGTCGGCTGCAGATTGTTGAGGTAGAAATCGAAGAAGGTCGGCTGGCTGACGTCGTACGTCTCTTCATCGATGTATTTGGCGTCGATCGAGAACCGGACGTTTGGCGTGATCGCGAAATTCGCCCCGGCCGCATAGCGGTACGACGTCGATTCCGGCGTCCGCGACAGCTGGCCGAAGTCAGCGCCGTTGTCGCCGTCGCCGCCGACATTGATGGTCCGGTTGGCGCCGGTGGAGCCGATCCGCGTGCCGAAGTCGGCGAGGCGGGCAGTGGTCCCTTCGAACACCCAGGTCTTGCCGGGCTGAACGTTGTAGCAGTTCGCCGCCAGGGCCGTCGTGAAGCCGCCGGCCGTCGGGCAGGTGACGAACGGGATATCCGGATCGTTGCGCGGGCTGGCCGCCTGGTTGTTCGCCAGGGTGGTCTGGCCCCAGCGCAGGATCTGCAGCTGTCGGCGGTTGAAGACCACCGTGTTGCCGGTGTCGAAGATGCTGTCGGAAACCGGACCGTCGGCAGGGGCGGTCGGATCGGCGTCCGCGCCGAAGGTGCCCGGGTTGGCCCGGTACCAGTCGATGTCCAGAATCCGGACTTCGTCGTTGTGGTCGTATTCGCCGAAGGCCCACAGGTTCAGCCGGTCATCCAGCAGGTTCGTGCCGACGAGGGCGGAGACCCGGGTGTTGGCCTGGCCATCCTGGTTGATCATGCCGTAGTTGGCGTCGATCTCCATGCCCTCGAAGTCCTTGCGGAGCACGAAGTTCAGCACGCCGGAGACGGCGTCGGCGCCGTAAACCGAAGAGGCGCCGCCGGTGACGATCTCGATGTTTTCGATCAGCAGGCGGGGAATGGTGTCCACGTCGACGGCCAGCGAACCGCCATTGGAGCCGACCTGGCGGCGACCGTTGATCAGGGTCAGGGTGCGGCCCGAGCCCAGCGAGCGCAGGTTGGCCAGCGACAGACCGCCGTCACCCAGGTTCGAGCCGGTGGTGTCAGACGGAACGACCGAGTTCGACAGGGCCGGAATGGTGGCCAGATAGTCGATCATGGTCGTCTGGCCGGTGGTCAGCAGATCCTCGCGCGCCACGGTGATCAGCGGGGTCGGCGCATTGGTCGGGTCACGGCGGATACGCGAACCGGTGACGACGACTTCGCCGATTTCGGTCGCGTCCTGGTCGGTCTGACCCTGGACCGTGACGCCCGGCAGCTGGCTCTGGGCGAAGGCCGGAGCCGAGACAGCCATGACGCCCGCGAGGATCGTCGAGCCGAAGAGGTACTTGCGCTTGAGAAGCATGGTGTTTGGGCCCCAACCAAGGAATGGATGCAATCGGCAGCATCCGCCTTGCGGCAGACTCTGCTTCGGATTTTCACGCTAACAGCAAAGTGGCGAGCGGCAAGGGATTGTGGCCGTATGGCGACCAATCCAGCATACTGTTGTTACAATACGGACACAGTCCCGCCACGGTGACCGCCAGATCGGTCGGCGCGACGGCCCCCGGTCAGGCTCCCTAGAGGTTTTCGCGCAACCAGCCCGCCGCGCGCGCCACAATCCCGCCTTGATGGATGCGTGGCGCGTCCGCAGCCGAGAGTTGTCTGGACATCAGCTTGCGGGCCGAAACCGCTTCGCGTGGACCATAGGCGGCGCGCAACAACACACCGGCGGCCGAACAGAACGCCGGGCCTGAGGCGGCATCGGCCAGGTGGGGCGCCCGCTGGGGCTTGCCGAGGCGTACAGGGCGATCGAACACCCGCACGGCCAGTTCGCGTACGCCGTTCAACTGGCTGGCCCCGCCGGTCAGGACCAGGCCGGCGCCGGGCTCCAGGCCTACGCCCGCGTTGCGCAGGCGGTCGCGGAGCAGCTCCAGCGTCTCCTCGACACGGGGCGCTATGACGGTCTTGAGCATGGCCCGCTGGACGAAGATCGGGCCCGCCGAGGAATCCTCGCCTCGCGGCGGCGCCTCCAGCATCTCGCGGTCCTCATTGGCGCTGGCCATGGCCGAGCCGTGCAGCGTCTTGAGTCGCTCGGCCCCGGCCTTGGACGTCGACAGGCCGCGGGCGATGTCGGCGGTCACGTGATCGCCGCCCACGTTCAGGGATTCGATATGCAGCAGCGAGCGCCCGCCCCAGACCGCCGCCGAGGTCGAGCCGCCGCCCATGTCGATACAGACGCAGCCGAGATCCATCTCGTCGTCTTCCAGCGCCGCGAGCGAGGACACCACCGGCGCCGCCGCCACGCCCTGCAGGTCCAGATGCGCCAGTTCGAGGCAATGGCTCAGGCCGTTGAAGGCGCTCTCGGCCATGGAGACGACCAGCAGGTCGAGGCCCAGCGAATGGCCCTTCATCGAGCGGGGATCATGCACGCCGCGCGCGCCGTCGACGGACCAGGCGATGGGCAGGACGTGAATCGGCCGGCGGTTGGGCAGGCGAATCTGGGCCAGGGCCATGGCGATGGCGCGCGCCAGATCAGCGTCGCCGACCGGAGTGGCGCCGAGGGACACGCGGGCCTGGACCCGGTGGCTGGCCATCTGGCCGATGGCCGTGGTGACGACGACGCCCGAAACCGGCGAGCCGGCGGCGCGCTCGGCGCGCTCGACCGCGTGACCGATGGCTTGGGCCGCCTCGTCCATGTTGACGATGCCGCCGCCGCGCACGCCGCGCGACTGGACGTGCCCCGCGCCCGCCACGCGGATGGTGCGGTCGGCGTGACGCACGCCCTCGGGCTTCATGATGAAGCAGGCGACCTTCGACTGGCCAAGATCCAGCGCCGCCACGACCGGCGCGCGTCCCGCGGCGCCCTTGGCGCCGTCCACGGATTTATCGACGGACCGTCCGGCCATAAGCGTTCCTCTAACTCTACGCGGCGCCGGCGGAGGGCCGGACGGCGACCTCCCCCGGCGTTCTCAGATCAATGCGGTCGAAGCCCAGCTCCAGCAGCCGCTCGCGCTGGTCCAGCGCGTCGAGCTGGATCAGGGCGGCGTCCTGGTCGGTGGCGGGCAGCTGGATCAGGCTGCCATCCTTCAGTCTCAGGTCCCAGCGGCGCTCGTCGACGCGAACCAGCGCCTCGACCCGCGCCTTCAGGCCGGGCCGTTGCGCGATCAGGG
Organism: Brevundimonas sp. Root1423; assembly: GCF_001426805.1. Classification (NCBI taxonomy): domain Bacteria; kingdom Pseudomonadati; phylum Pseudomonadota; class Alphaproteobacteria; order Caulobacterales; family Caulobacteraceae; genus Brevundimonas; species Brevundimonas sp. Root1423. The sequence continues at coordinate 85,584 of NZ_LMFL01000004.1, read as the reverse complement.
GCAGCACTTCGGACGCGGCCTGTTCGGCGCCCTTGCCCACGACCAGCGGAAGGTCGGGATAGCGGCCGGCGTCGGCGCCGGCGATCACCACGCCATGGCTGTCGATGACCCTGTTGCGGCCGCCGGCCTGCCAGACGGCCAGCCGGTCATGCTCGACGACATGGACGATCAGCGTGTTGGGCAGCAGGCGCACGACGCGCGCGCCCTTGACCCAGCCGACGGTCTCGACGCGCTTGCGGACGGCGTCGAGGTCGATCGAGGTCATGGGTTGGTCTGCATACAGCTGAACGGCGCGCTGGATGGTGGCGGTCGCCTCGGGCGACTCCCCTTCGATGAAGACCTTCTCGAGTTTCAGGCCCATGCCGGCGGCGGCCCCGTCGACGCCCTGGCCGATGGAGGCGCTGATGCGCTCGGCGCGGGCGCCGGTCGCCAGAACGCCGGCCAGGACGACGACGCCGGCGACGATGGAAATGATGACCGCGCGGGGAGACAGGTCGAGGCGGCCCAGCGCCGCCATCTTGCCCGGGGTCGCCGGAGCATTACGGGGCGAACGCCCGCGCCCCGGGGATCTGGGAGCCGCGCCGCGTTTTGCAGGCTGGTTCGAACTCTGTCGCCGACCGCCGCGAACTACCGCGGGCATGAGGCGTCCTCCACCATCCACCGCACCAAAGCTTTATAGTCCATCCCGACATGGGCAGCCTGCTCGGGACTGAGCGAGGTCGGCGTCATGCCGGGCTGGGTATTGACCTCCAGAAGGACCAGATCGTCCTTAATATCGTCATAACGAAAGTCCGATCTCGACACCCCGCGGCAACCCATGGCCGTGTGCGCCAGTTCGGATTCCCGCAGGGCTCGCTCGAACACATGCGGCGGCAGGACCGCCGGCAGGACGTGGCTGGAGCCGCCCGGGGCGTATTTGGCTTCGTAGTCGTAGAAGCCCTTGGCCGGGGTGATGTCGGTGATGGTCAGGGCCCGCGGCCCCGATTTTTCCCCAAGAACCGTGACGGCCAGTTCCTTGCCGGCGATAAAGGGCTCGACCATTACCTGTTCGCCCCAGGTCCAGCCGGCGTCGCCGGGCGCCGCGCACGGCGGCTCGCCCTCGCGCACCAGATAGACGCCGACCGACGAGCCTTCGGCGTTGGGCTTGATCACATAGGGCGGCGGAATGACGTGGCCGCGCGCCACCTCGAAGCGGTCGAACAGGCCGCCGCCGGGAACGACGACGCCCGCTGCCCGCAGCACGGCCTTGGACTTGTCCTTGTCCATGGCCAGGGCCGAGGCCAGCACGCCCGAGTGGGTATAGGGAATGCCCAGCGTCTCGAGCACGCCCTGGACGCAGCCGTCCTCGCCCCATTCGCCGTGCAGGGCGTTGAAGACGACGTCGGGTTTGAGGTCGGCCAGCACCTGGGCCAGGTCGCGGCCGGCGTCGATGCGGCTGACCCTGGCCACCTGCCCTTCGAGGGCGTCGGCGCACATCTTGCCCGAGCTCAGGGACACCTCCCGTTCGGACGACAGCCCGCCCATCAGGACGGCGACGTGCAGGTCAGCGAACGGGCGGGTCATGGGATCAACTCAAAGCGGGCGGCCGATCCTCTTGATCTCCCATTCGAGGTTTACGTTCCGTTTACTCTGCACGTCCGCGCGCACGGCATCTCCGAGACCCTCGATATCCGCCGCCGTCGCCTCGCCCGGGTTGATCATGAAATTGCTGTGCAGTTCGCTGAACATGGCCCCGCCGCCGGTGGCCTTGAACAACTTGCCGCGCCAGCCCGCCTCGTCGACCAGCTTCCACGAGGAATGGCCGGGCGGGTTCTTGAAGGTCGAGCCGCCGGTCTTCTCGCGGATCGGCTGGGTCAGTTCGCGGCGCGAGGTGATTTCGGCGATCTTCGCCGCCACGGCCTCGGGATCGGCCGGCGTCCCCCGGAAGGTCGCCTCCAGCCAGATGATGTCGGCCGGCGCCTCGGAGTGGCGATAGGTGTAGCCGAAGTCGGCCAGCGCATACTCGACCCGCTCTCCTGCCCGCGTCACGCCGCGCGCCGAGACGAGGATGTCCTTGGTCTCCGCGCCATAGCAGCCGGCGTTCATGGTCAGAGCGCCGCCGATGGTGCCGGGGATGCCGGCGTAGAACTCCAGTCCGGTCAGCCCCGCCTTGGCCGAAGCCTTCGCCACCATGGAATCCAGCGCGCCGGCGCCGGCCGTGATCGCATCACCCTCGGTCGTGATCCCGGCGAAGGGCCTCCCCGCCAGCCGGACCACCACGCCCTCGACGCCGCCGTCGCGGACGATGACGTTGGAGCCCACGCCCAGCACCGTCACCGGCACGACCGGATCCAGCGCCTTGAGGAAGTCGGCCAGGTCGTCGGCGTCGGCCGGGATGAAGAGCGCGTCGGCGTTTCCACCGACCCGGAACCAGGTGAACGGCCCCAGCGGTTCGTCGCACAGCAGCTTGCCGCGAACGGCGGGAAGAGTGTCGCGCCAGCTCATTCTAATTTCCGTGCATCCCCGCGAAGGCGGGGACCCAGGTTTTGGGGGCCGCACAGGCGGCGGAGGTTTCGAGATCGCTCAGTCCAGCAACGGCGTGGCCGCTCAAGCCTGGGTCCCCGCCTTCGCGGTGGTGCACGGTGAGGGACGGCATTACGCCAGAGCCTCCAGCTGCCCCGGCAGGGCGTAGGCCCAGGCGGTGATGTCGCCAGCGCCCAGCAGGACGACCAGATCGCCGTCCTTCGCCTCGGCCGAGATCACGCCCGGCAGGGCCTCGACGCTCTCCAGCGGCTGCACCGCGCGGTGGCCGAAGCGGCGGATGCCCTCGACCAGCGCATCCTTGTCGATGCCTTCAATGGGGAGCTCCCCCGCCGCATACACGTCGGCCACGAACACCGCATCGGCGTCGGAGAAGCAGGTCGAGAATTCCTCCATCAGGGATTCCAGCCGAGTGAAGCGGTGCGGCTGTACGACGGCGATGACGCGACCCTCGGCCACCTGACGCGCCGCCTTGAGCACGGCGGCGATCTCGACCGGGTGGTGGCCGTAGTCATCGACGATCCGCACCCCGCCCACCACGCCCGTGGTGGTGAAGCGCCGCCGCACCCCGCCGAAGCCGGCCAGACCCGCCCTGATCGCCTCGTCCGACACATCCAGCTCGCGCGCCACGGCGATGGCGGCCAGCGCATTGGAGACATTGTGCCAGCCGGCCATGGGCAGGTGCAGGCCCTCGATCTTGATCGGCTCGTCCAGCGCGGCGAGGCCCTGCTTCTGGATCACCACATCGAAGCGGCAGCCGTCCGGCTTCATCTCGACATTGTCGGCCCGAACCATGGCCTGCGGGTTGACCCCGTAGGTCACCAGCCGCCGGTTATCGATCGAGGCCACCAGCCGCTGCACCTCGGGATGGTCGAGGCAGACGGCGGCGAAGCCGTAGAASGGGATGTTYTCGACGAAGTCCACGAACGCCTTCCGCACCCCGTCGAAGTCGCCGTAGTGGTCSAGRTGYTCGGGRTCGATGTTGGTGACGATGGCCACSGTCGACTTGAGGCGCAGGAAGCTGCCGTCGCTCTCGTCGGCCTCGACCACGATCCAGTCGCCGTCGCCGACCTTGGCGTTGGTSCCGTAGGCGTTGATNGTCGGGTCCAGCCCGCCGGCGTCGAGGATGGCGGCGACCATSGAGGTSGTCGTGGTCTTGCCGTGGGTGCCGCCGACCGCGATCGAGAACTGCAGCCGCATCAGCTCGGCCAGCATCTCGGCCCGGCGCACCAGCGGGATGCGGCGCTCTCGAGCCGCGACCATCTCGGGATTGGTCGGCTTGACCGCTGTCGAATAGACCACCGCCGAGACGCYGTCGCCGATGTGGGCSGCGTCATGGCCGATGAAGATGCGGGCGCCCAGCCGTTCCAGCCGCTCGGTGTTGGCGCTGGCTTTCGCGTCCGACCCCTGCACCGAATAGCCGATCTTGAGCATGATCTCGGCGATGCCGCTCATCCCGATGCCCCCTATCCCGACGAAATGGACGGGGCCGAGGTCGAACGGTACGGGGCGAAGGCGAGCGATCATCCCAGCGGATTAGCAAGGGTTCGGCGGGATTGCACCACCGATCCGCAGTTCCTTCGCGGCGACCAACTTGCGCGTGGAAGCTAGCGCCCGAGGGACTCAGCGATCTCGCCGAGGTGATTGAAAGTCCGCCCCCGTCGGGCGGCGTCGGTGTCGCCGCACACCGCGTTCAGTTGCGTCGCCACGGCGGCGTCGTTCTCACCCACCGGATGCGCTTCCACCGTGCTCCTCTCGGGGTCGCGATTGCTGCTGTACCGGACTACCGACTTCATCGATCTGGTTCGCGAACGACAATCGAACTCCGCGATCCAGACGGTGTAGCGGTGGTGGTTCGCAGGCCAGGATCGCGGAAACGAAGCCAGCACGGCCGTGAACGGAGACGCTTTGTTTGCGGTCATTCCATCGAGTTGCACAAACACCCGTTGGCCCCTCTCGGAACCGGCCGGGATCCAGAACTCCGCCATGGCAGGGGATGCGAACAGCGCTGAAAGTAGCCCTGCTGTGAGTGCAAATTTGCGGCGCATGGTTTCGTCTCGCTAGCTATCCCCAGGACATGGGGTGGCCTCAGGATTAACCCACTCGGGCTCTAAAGTTCCCTGATTGGCAGCGGTTTCATCAGAAAGGGAAGCGCGACCGACGCCTGTTTTATATGCACCCGTCTGTAAATCTTGATATTGGGACACGACATTAGATGCCTACATTATCTGGCGCGCCGTAGTAATCTTTGAGATGCTTAGCAAAGGCGAAATCAGGGTTTGACGGAATTCCCGTTCCCAACCCCGGATGACTATGAACGTATCCGATAGGGGTACCGGAACCACAGCCGCCCGGAGCAATGGGCACGGTTGGGAGCCCTCCTGGATAACTGATAGCGTTGCCGTTGCTGTCTAGAATGGGATCGCCCGCCTCTATCGGTCCCAGCGCGATCTGACCGGAACTGAATTCGCAAATCAGCGCGCCAAACTCTCTGTTTTGCAAGTCTGCTTCATTGAACGATCTGGCCTTTTCACGAAACGCGGCCTCGGCTTCTTTTGCTTTGGCGTCAGCATTCCATTGGCGCCGTCCCTCTGGCATCGCACATTGTTGCTGCTTATCAGACTGCCCTTCCGGGGGGCTTTCGTCCGCCGGTTCCAACTGCTGCTGGTGGGCGCGGAACTGGTTATGGTGGGAAACTGCATCCCTGCGAACGGCGACGGAGCCCTGACACGCTGGCCGGTGACTATGACCGGTTCTAGTTGAGTAGGCGGTTCATCCGTCATGGCTAATTCCCTTGTTCAGGTTAGCATTGACAACCTCAAAGTTGTGCGAGTCAATATCCGCAACTCAGACAAACAACCCGCGCAGGCTTTCAACTTCCCCGGCTACCGCTTCGATCAGTCCTCAGCCACGAAGTCCTGCGCGAACTCGGGCGCGTCATCGGCGCCTTCCAGCAAGGGCGCGTCATCGTCATCGCCGGCCCGCGACGGGTCCGGGACCTCGAAGCCGACGGGGATGGACAGGTCCAGCAGGCCCGCCGCCTTCATCTCCTGCACGCCGGGCAGGTCGTACAGGCTGGCGAGGCTGAAATGCTCGAGGAATTTGTCCGCCGTCGCATAGGTGACCGGCCGGCCCGGCGTGCGCCGCCGGCCCTTCAGCTTCACGAACCCCATCTCCAGCAGCAGGTCCAGGGTGCCCCTGGACAGGGAGACGCCCCGCACGCTCTCGATCTCGGCGCGGGTGCAGGGCTGGTGGTAGGCGATGATGGCCAGGGTCTCGAGCGCGGCCTTCGACAGCCGGCGCGGCTCCTCGCGCTCCTCGGTCATCAGGAAGCCGAGGTCGGCGGCCGTGCGGAACCGCCAGCGGTCGGCGACGCATTCCAGCTCGACCCCCCGGCCCTGATAGCGCTCGCGCAGGGCCGAGATAGCCCCGCCGACGTCGGCGCCCTCGGGCAGGCGCCGCCCGATCTCGGCCGCCGACAGCGGGCCGGCCGCGGCGAACAGCAGGGCCTCGACGCGGCGCTCGATCTCTCCGTGATCGGGGGCGAACTGGATCATGCCCGTCCCGCCTCCCTTCCGACCGTCATCCTCGGGCTTGACCCGAGGATCAGACCATCCGGTGCGCGGTGAAGGGGATTTCGGCCAGGTCTCGGGGCCGCCCCGAACGCACAGTCCGCGGCCGCCTCCGATCCTCGGGTCAAGCCCGAGGATGACGGCAAGCAAGGGTGTGTGACCTGGATCACGGCATCAACTCCAGCGGCTGACCGCGTCCGCGCCGCTTCAGATAGAGCTCGGCGAAAGCCTCGGCCTGTTTCACATCCATCGCCCCTTCCTTGACCAGCTCCAGACTGGCCGACAGGGTCGAGGCGGTAAAGCTGGACTGGGTCGGACCCTCGGTTCCGCTGTGGGCGGGCGCGACCTGTTCCAGCGGCGTCCATTGCTCCAGCCGGGGCAGAATGTCCCGCAGCCAGTCCCGCGCCGCCTCCAGCCCGAAGGCCTCGACGCGCTGGCCCGGATTGTACTGGCGCTGCCCCTCGCGACGGCGCTGGGTCACATAGGCGGCCATCAGTTCGTACAGGCTGGCGTCGATCCGGTCGGACGGGACGATAACCGTCGCCTCGGGATCGCCGCGGGTGAAGACGTCGCGCTTCAGCCGGGGCCGGCTGGTGATGGTCTCGACCGCCTTGCGCATGGCTTCCAGCTTCTGCAGCCGGAAGGCCAGGGCCGCGGCCATCTCCTCGGCCGGGGGCTCCTCGTCCTTCTTGTCGGTGCGCGGCAGCAGCAGGCGGGATTTGAGATAGGCCAGCCATGACGCCATCACGAGATAGTCCGCCGCCAGCGAGAAATTGCGCCGGCGGGCTTCGTGGACGAAGGCCAGATACTGTTCCGCCAGTCTGGTGATCGACAGCTTCAGCAGATCGACCTTCTGCGTCCGCGCCAGCGCCAGCAGCACGTGCAGCGGGCCCTCATACCCTTCCAGATCGACCACGAACGCCTCGCGCTCGTCGACCTGTTCGGCGGCGGTGAAGTCCAGATTGGGCTGGAAGGCGTCGGTCATCGGATCAGGCCTGGGCCTCGCCGACGTCGGGGCCGCGCGCGGCGTCGAGCTTTCCGGCCAGCAGTGCGGCGAACCGCTCGCGGGCCTCGGGCTCATCGAGCGGTTCGGGCGTTTGGATGATGCGAGCCATGGCCGCCCCGGCCCGTTTCGCCGACCGGCCTTTCAGCTTGCCGACGCCCTCCGCGACCTCGCGCATCTCGTCCAGATCGCCGTTGCAGTGCAGAACGACGTCGCATCCGGCCTTCAGGGAGGCCTCCGCGCGTTCGCGCAGCGTGCCCGACAGAGCCTTCATCGACAGGTCGTCGGTCATGACCAGACCGCCGAACCCGAGGCGATCCCGCATCAGGCGCACCGCCTTCTTCGAGGTCGTCGCCGGCCGCTTCGGATCGATCGCGTCGAAGACGACGTGAGCGGTCATGGCCAGCGGCATGTCCGACAGCGCCTTGAACGGAGCGAAGTCCCAGCCGTCCAGCGTCGCCAGATCGGCGTGCACGACCGGCAGGGCGTGGTGACTGTCGGCGAAGGCGCGGCCGTGGCCGGGCATGTGCTTGATCACCGGCAGAACGCCGCCCGCGAGAAGGCCCTCGGCCGCCGCGCGGCCCAGCTGCGCCACCGTCGCCGGGTCATGGGCATAGGCCCGGTCGCCTATGATGTCGTGGGCGCCCGGAACCGGCACGTCCAGAACCGGGGCGCAGTCGACGTTGACGCCGACGGCTCGCAGGTCATGCGCGATCAGCCGGGCGCCCAGACGCGCCAGTTCGCGCGCCGCCAGAGGATCGTCAGCCGCCTTCAGATACGCTTCGCCCGGCGGATATTTCCGCCAGTGCGGCGGCCCCATCCGCTGCACCCGACCGCCCTCCTGGTCGATCAGGATCGGGCAGGCCGGGTCGCCGATGCAGTCCCTCAGTTCGGCGGTCAGGGCCCGCATCTGCTCGGGGCTGTCGACGTTGCGCCGGAACAGGATGAAACCCCACGGCCGCACGTCGGCGAAGAAGGCCTTTTCCGCCTCCGCCAGCCGATGGCCGCTGCAGCCGTAGATCGCGGCGGACGTCATCCGCGTGTCAACGCACGAAGCAGTCGCCGCCGCCGGCCTTGATCGCATTGCAGAGGCCGACGGCCTGTTCGCGGCTGAGGCCCGTGACGGTGGTGCGGTACACGGTCGAACCGTTGGACGCGGTCACTTCCTGCACCCGCTTGTCGGCGCCGCTGGTGAACTGCGGATAACGGCCGACGACGGCGGCGAACTCGCGGTCCGCCAGGCTCGGGGTCGAGAAGGCGCCGATCTGGACGCCGGAGGTTCCGCCAACGGCGGGCGCGGGACGCGGTTCGGCCTTTTCAGCCGGAGGCGCGGTCGGCGTTGGACGGGGCGCGACGGGCGCCGCCGGCTCGATCGCGGCCGGGGCCGGGCGCGGCTGAACGGTCTCGGGCGGAGGGGTGAAGGTCGGGGCGGCGGTCGGCGCCTCGGCGTCGGAATAGACGTCGATGCCGGCTTCCGGATCGATCGGCTGTGCGTCCAGCGGGGCCTCGGCCTTCATCTCGCCGACCGGCGTCCCCACGGCGGGCGGGGCGTCGTTCGAGGAGCGCGGTCCGGCGCGGTAATAGACCACCACCGCGACGATCAGCAGGACCAGTACGATCCCGGAGATGAGCAGCGTCATCGGCGGGGCCTTGGCGCCGCCTCCCCCGCCACCCCGGCGTGGATCATAGCCGCCGCGATTGAACGGCAGGTCGTCGTCTGTGGGCGGCGTATAGGCGCCGCGATCATGGCCGGGATCGCGGCCCGGGTTCGGACGATAGGGATCTTCGTGGGACATGACCGCGCCTTCCAGCCGGGCCGCGCGAATCGGCGCGCCCGAACTTCATCCTACCTGCCCCCGCCCCCCTTTCGAATCACAAGTCGAGGGCGAGGTCGAGGCTGAACAGCTTCTTGTGTTCCTCGATGGCGTAGCGATCGGTCATGCCGGCGATGTAGTCGCACACCGCCCGGGCCCGTTTCGCCCGATCCTCAACCCCGGCCTTGCCCGACCATTCCGGGGGCAGGGTCGCCGGTTCCGCCATGAACAGCTGGAACATCTCGGCCAGCAGGCGCCGCGCCTGGCTGCGGGTCCGGTTGACGCGATAGTGGCGGTACATCCGCTCGAACAGGAACTGGCGCAGCACGCCCAGGTCGGCCAGCATGGCGGGCGAGAAGGCCACCAGCATCCGGTCGGCCACGCGCACGTCCTCGGACGACCGGATGTTCGCGGCCTCGATGCGCCGTTCGGTTTCGGCCAGCACGTCCTCGACCATCACTCCGATCATGCGCCGCACGGCCTCGATGCGGATCATCCGCTCGTCGATGTCCGGCCAGTCCTTACGCACGCCGTGCAGCACCGGGCCGATCAGGGGCACCTTCGACAGGTCGTCGAGAGTGAACAGACCCGCCTGAACGCCGTCGTCGACGTCGTGGTTGTTGTAGGCGATGTCGTCGGCGATGGCGGCCGCCTGGGCTTCCAGCGAGGCGAAGGTGCCCAGCCGCAGGTCCCAGCCCGGCGCATAGTCGGCGATGGCCTTCCACGCCGGTTCGTCGAGGCGGTGGGACACCGGGCCGTTATGCTTGACCACCCCCTCGACAGTCTCCCAGCTCAGGTTCAGCCCCTCGAACTGGGGATAGCGGTGCTCCAGCCGGGTCACGACACGGAAGGTCTGGACGTTGTGGTCGAACCCGCCCCACGGCTCCATCTGCGCCTGCAACTCGTCCTCGCCCGCGTGACCGAACGGCGGATGACCCAGATCGTGGGCCAAGGCTACGGTCTCGGCCAGATCGGTGTCCAGCCGCAGGGCGTGGGCCAGCGAGCGGGCGATCTGGGCGACCTCGAGGCTGTGGGTCAGGCGGGTGCGGTAGTGATCCCCCTCATGCGCCACGAAGACCTGGGTCTTCTCCTTCAGGCGGCGGAAGGCCGTGGCGTGGATGATCCGGTCGCGGTCGCGGGCATAGGCGTTGCGCGTGCGGCTGATCGGCTCGGGCGTCAGCCTGCCGCGGCTGTGCTCGGGGTATTCGGCGTAGGGCGCGCGCTCGGGGATCAACGTCGGCTGCTCATTCGGCTGCGGGCCTTTGCGATCGGCCACCCGCGCCTCATATAGGCCCCTGTGAGCACCGTCCAATCCGTCCCCGCATTCCAGATATCGCCGTCCGCCGGCGGTCACGGCCTGACCCTGTCCGAAACCGCCGCCCGGCGGCTGGAGACGCTGAGCCGGGACGAGGGCCATACAGTCATGCTGCGCGTCGCCGTCGACGGCGGCGGCTGCTCGGGCTTCCAGTACCGGTTCGAACTGGTCGAGGCGGCCGAGGCTGACGACATCCGCATCGAAGCCGGGGGTCAGGCGGCGCTGGTCGACGCCGTCTCGCTGCCCTTCCTCAAGGGCTCGGAGATCGCCTTCGTCGACGATCTGGCCGGGGCGCAGTTCGTCGTCCGCAATCCGAACGCCGCCTCAAGCTGCGGCTGCGGCGTCAGCTTCTCGATCTAGCCCAGCGTTTCCTGGAACCGCACCGGCCGCCCGTGGGCCGCGCCGATCAGTTCCCCGTCCTTCATCACCACGCGGCCGCGGACGATGGTGGCCTTGGCCTGACCGATCGCCTCGAAGCCGTCAAAGGGCGTCCAGCCGGCGCGGCTGGCCATGTCGGCATGGGCGATCGTGTGCTTTGCTTTCAGGTCCACAATGGTCAGGTCGGCGTCATAGCCCTCGGCCATCCGGCCCTTGCCGGCGATGCCGAACACGCGGTTGGCGCCGTGCGAGGTCAGGTCGATGAACCGGTCCAGCGACAGCCGGCCGTGGGCGACATGGGTCAGCATGACCGGCACCAGGGTCTGCACCCCCGGCATACCCGACGGAGAGGCCGGATAGGGTCGGGCCTTCTCCTCGATGGTGTGAGGCGCGTGGTCGGAACCCAGCACGTCGAACACGCCCTGCTCGACCCCGCCCCACAGGCCGGCGATGTGGTGCGCATTGCGGATCGGCGGGTTCATCTGGGCGTAGCCTCTCAGCCGCGCGTAGGCCTCGTCCCCGTCCAGCGTCAGGTGCTGGGGCGTGACCTCGGCGGTGGCGACATCCTTGTGGTCGGCCAGGAAGCGGACCTCCTCGGCGGTCGAGACGTGCAGCACATGGATGCGCGCGCCCACCTCGCGCGCCAGCCGGACCAGGCGGTGCGTGCTCATGATGGCGCTTTCGGCGTCGCGCACCTCGGGGTGGCTGGTCCAGTCGCCGGTGCGGGCCAGAGGGCGGCGTTCGACCAGCCGGTATTCGTCCTCGGAGTGGAAGGTGGCGCGGCGCTTCACGTTCTGCAGCACCTTGCGCACGCCCTCGTCGTCGGCGACCAGCAGGGTGCCGGTCGAGGCGCCCATGAACACCTTGACCCCGCAGCAGCCGGGCAGCCGCTCCAGCTCGGCCAGATATCCAGCGTTGTCGTGGGTGCCGCCGATATAGAAGGCGTGGTCGGTCCACATGCGGTCGCGGGCGCGGGCCAGTTTGTCCGCGAGGGTGTCGGGGTCGGTGGTGTTGGGCTCGGTGTTCGGCATTTCGAACACGGCGGTGACGCCGCCGAGCGCCGCGGCGCGGCTGCCGGTCTCGAGGTCTTCCTTCCATTCCAGCCCCGGCTCGCGGAAATGGACCTGGGTGTCGATGACGCCGGGCAGGACGGTAAGGCCGGTCGCGTCGACCATCTCGCCGGCGCTGGCCTGCGACAGGTCGCCGACGAAGACGATCCGCCCGTCGGTCACGCCGACGTCGGCCATGCCGCGCCCGGCGTGGTTGGCCACTTCGCCGCCGCGGACGATCAGGTCGTATGTCTGGGTCATGCGCGTCCCTTAGACCGGCGCGCCCCGTCGATCTAGCGCGCGGCGTGTTCGGCCAGCAGCTTCGTGGCCGCCTTCAGCACCCGTTCGGCCGGCAGGTCGTTCATGTGCAGGATGGCCTGGTTCAGGTTCGGGTCGATCTTGCGGTATTCCTCGACCGAGCGCGGGCCGCGCACGGCGACCCCGCCCCATGGACCATGCTCGACCTCATCCGACGGTCCGAAGGCGGCGACCACCGGGACCCCGCTGGCCACAGCCAGATCGGTCCAGATCGTATCGGCCCCGACATAGAGCGCCGCCCGACCGAGGGCCGCGACCGTCTCCAGCCGGCTCAACCGGCCCTGCAGTTCAGTGACCCGGTTGCGCGGCAGCGACAGTCGCACGGTGTGGGCGGCCTCGCGGGCGTTGTCGTCGCCGACGACGATGACCCGCCCGCCCTCCAGCGGCCCGCCGTCGCCCACGAGAGCGACTGCGACCTTGGCGTAGCGTTCCGACGGCCAGACCTTGCCCATCCAGTCCGCCCCGGGTCCGATGGCGAGGATCGGAACTTCCTCGGCCGGCATCAACGCGTCAGCCTTCGCCTGCGTCGCCTCCGACACGAACAGCTTCGGGCCGGGAACCTCTTCCAGCTGCAACACCCGCGCGGCCTGTTCGACGGCATGGACCCCGGCTTCCCAGGCCCCGCGCACCGCCCGCTTCTGGCGCTTCAGCTTGGCGGACAGGGTGGTGCCGCGCATGTCGACCACCAGCCCCCAGCGCGTCTCCCGCACCTTGTTCCACAGTCCCAGCCAGTCCAGCCGGCTGTCCCGCTCAAGCACGATCAGGCGATCGAGACGCGGGGTGTCGGCGAACAGGGGCGCGCTCTTGGGTGAGCCGACCACCGTGAAGGTCGCTTGCGGCATGGCGGCGACCAGATAGGCCAGCACGCCTGACGACAGGATCGCGTCGCTCGCGTCGGCCTCGGCGATGTACAGAATGGGAAACCGGCTCGCCATCGATGCACCGTATACGGATTCTCTCTTCGTATCAGGCGTGTCACAGGTGTGGTCCACAGGCGCGCGCCGCCCTATCTAGGCGTAATGGCCCCTCGCATCGCCCGACTCGACAGCCGCGCCCTGATCCGCGTGACCGGTCCCGAAGCCCGGCCCTTCCTGCACAATCTGCTGACCCAGGACGTCGAGTCCCTGGCCCCGGGACAGCTGCGGTTCGGCGGCCTGCTGTCGCCGCCGGGGCGGCTGCTGTTCGACCTCTTCGTGTCGGGACTCGAGGACGGCGTCCTGCTGGACGTCGCCGCCGACCGCCGCGAGGCGCTGGTGCATCGGCTGGCCATGTACCGGCTGCGCGCCCAGGTCGCGGTCGAAGCCGACGACGGCGCAGTCTTCGCGGCCTGGAACGGCGAGGCCGAGGGCTTCATCCCCGACCCGCGCACGCCCGCCCTCGGTGGGCGGCGCTACGGCGGCGACGTCGAAACAAACGCGACCGAGGACGACTGGCAGGCGCATCGCCTGGCCGTCGGCGTTCCGGATCCGGCGGCCGACGCTCCGTCTGACAAGACCTATCCCATCGAGGCCGATTTCGACCTGCTGAACGGCATCGACTTCCAGAAAGGCTGTTTCGTCGGCCAGGAGACCACCTCGCGGATGAAGCGGCGCGGGGCGATCAGGAGCCGCATGCTGCCCATCGCCTTCGACGGGCCCGCCCCCGCCTTCGGCGCAGAGGTGCTGAACGGTGAACTGCGCGCCGGGGAAGTGCTCAGCGGGCGCGAGGGCGCGGCCATGGCGCTGGTGCGGCTGGACCGGATCGACGGAGCCCTGACCGTGGATGGCCGCGCAATCACGGTCAGACGGCCGGACTGGGCCCGGCTCTAGAACGAAAACGCGCCCGAAGCGGACTTCGGGCGCGTCTCTCTGCGGAAGGCCTATTTTTCGGCGGGGGTTTCGATGGCGGCGTCGACGTTTTCGGCCGCCTGGTTGGTTGCGGCGGCGGCGTTGTCGGCGGCGGCTTCGGCGTTGACGGCGGTGTCGTCAGCGGCCGAGGCGACCGTGGCGCCGGCCGCGTCTGCGGTGGCGTCGGCGTTCTCTTCGGTCTGCTGCGAGCAGGCCGTCAGGGTCAGGGCGGCCGCGGCGGCGGCGAACAGGGCGATACGCATGGGAGAAGTCCTTCCTTGTTGGAAAGAAGGTTGTTCAACCTGCGCCGTGACTTGTCCAGCGCTTTGACCCCCGCGAACCGCTCGCGCATCATCGCCGTCCCCCACCCCGGAGCCGCCCATGCCCCTGATCGACCTCAGCCACACGATCGAGGCCGGCATGGTCACCTACAAGGGCCTGCCCGCGCCCCTGATCTGCGACCACCTGAGCCGCGAGGCCTCGCGCACCAACTATGAGGCCGGCACGGAATTCCAGATCGGCCGGATCGAGATGGTCGGCAACACCGGCACCTATCTGGACACGCCCTTCCACCGCTACGCCGACGGCGAGGACCTCAGCGACGTCGGCCTGGACCGCGTCGCCGCCCTGCCCGGCCTCGTCGTCCGCGTCCCCGATATCCAGGTGGTGGACGCTGACCGGTTCGCGGACCTCGACGTGCGCGGCAAGGCGGTGCTGGTCCACACCGGCTGGGCCCGCCACTGGCGCACCGACGCCTATTTCGAGGACCACCCGTTCCTCACCGAGGCCGCCGCCGCCCTGCTGGTTCAGGCGGGGGCCGCGCTGGTCGGCATCGACTCCCACAACATCGACGACACCCGCACCCGGTCGCGCCCGGCCCACACGCTTCTGCTGGGCGCGGGCATCCCGATCTGCGAGCACATGCGCGGGCTCGAACTGGCGCCCGATAGCGGCTTCCGCTTCACGGCCGCCCCGCCGAAGGTGAAGGCGTTCGGAACGTTTCCGGTGCGGGCGTTCGCCGAGGTGGGCTGACGTCTCCCGAACGATGACCGCCGATCGCGGGAAGGGCGCCAAAGGAGGCGGCCTTCCCGCGAAGCTGACCGGTCCTGATCAGTTCGGCCGTCTCGGGGTCGGTGTCTCCGTCGACTCTTCGCGTAGGCCGGCGTTGCCGTTGGAGTTGGTGACGCCCTGTGCATTGGCGCGGTCCGGCGCCTGCCGATCGGAGCGTGCATCAGCGCGCACTTCGGCCCCGACGTTGAGAGACGCTTCGAGGCTTCGACGGTTGAGTTCTGCGGTCACCGCCCGCGCCTCCCGCTCGCTGAGGCGCCCGGTGACGCCTGTACGCAGACCGGCGTTGGCGTTGGACCGTTCGAGGGCGCGCGCGTTGGCGCGCTCGGGTCCGCGCCGGTTCGATCGGGAGTCGATGCGGCGGTCCTGGCCGTCAGCGTCGGTTTCGACCACGTCCGCGGTAAACCCTGCGTTGGCGTTGGCGTTCGCGGCGGCGTTGGGATTGGCCCCCGCATTCGGCGACCGGCGTTCGCGCGCTTCCGACCGGACGGCTTCGCCGTTTCGCGTCGCGCGGGCCGTTGAACTGATCGCGGCGCCCGCGCCGGCCGAACGGTCGGGCAGGGTCGCGCGAGGTTCACGCATCATGGAAGAAGGGGGCGCGGAGGGGCGCATCGACTGGCCGGGGGTCGTGCCTCCCGGGCGGCCTTGCGCGGAAGCTGCTCCGGCTATGAGAGCGGCTACGCCTACGGTGGCGAACAGTAAACGGGTCTTCATGATGGTAATCCTTCTACAAGCCCCGATGCCAAACGGCTCGGCCACCCCGTCGTTCCGTCGCTTGTTCGGTTGCAATAAAGCTTTACTGATTACTCTATTAACCAACTCAAAGGATTCGTTCGTGTTGATCCGGCAGAAATCGACGATGCCTACCTTATGTGAACGCTGTTTCAGCGCCTCCGTGAGAATCTTACCTTGACCGTTCTTTCATGGCCCGGGTCGCAGTGACATAAAGGACCGACTCGCGGAATCCCGGCGCACATTACTCTCCAGACGCTACCCTCCCCCCATGCCCGACTCACTCCACCGCTGCGCCTGGTGCGGGACCGATCCGCTGTACGTCGCCTATCACGACGATGAATGGGGCGTGCCCGAGTATGACGCCCGGGCGCTGTGGGAGAAGTTGGTGCTGGACGGCTTCCAGGCCGGGCTGGCCTGGATCACCATCCTCAGGAAGCGCGAAGGGATACGTGACGCCTTCGACGGCTTCGATCCTGAGAAGGTCGCCGCCTATGGCGAGGCCGACATCGAACGGCTGCTGGTCGACGCCCGCATCATCCGTTCGCGGGCCAAGATAAACTCGGCCGTCAAGGGCGCGAGGATCTGGCTGGAGGTGCGCGACAGCGGCGAGGATTTCAGCGAATGGCTGTGGTCCTTCGTCGGCGGCGCCCCGATCCAGAACGCCTGGCCCGACAGCGACGGCCGCCCGGTCGCGACCCCCGAGTCCGAAGCGATGGCCCGGGCCTTGAAGAAGCGCGGCTTCACCTTCTGCGGGCCCGTGATCGTGTACGCCTTCATGCAGGCTGTGGGCATGGTCAACGATCACGGCGTCGAATGCTTCCGTCACAAGGCGGTTCGTGCGATGGCCGGACGGTGAAGACTCCGGCGAAAACTCCTGCAAAGGCAAAGCTCAAGGAAGCGCGCGTCTTCCCGACCCTGGGTCTCGAATTCCTCCTGATCCAGTCCAGCGGCGGCCCTGTGTGCGGCGTGGACGAGGCGGGGCGCGGTCCCTGGGCCGGGCCGGTGTCGGCCGGGGCCGTGATCCTGAACCCGGACGACCTGCCCCCGGGCATCGACGACTCCAAGGCCCTGACCCACGTCCGGCGCGAGGCGCTGGAGATCGAGATCAAGGCCCGCGCCGTGGCTTGGGGCGTCGGCTTCGCTTCGGTGGAAGAGATCGCGGAGCTGAACATCCTTCACGCCACAGGCCTGGCCATGTGCCGGGCCATCGAGGCGCTGCAGGTGCAACCGGTCGCGGCGCTGGTGGACGGCAACTACCGGTTCAAACTGCCGTGCGATGTCCAGACGGTGGTCGGCGGCGACGGACTGTCGCTTTCGATCGCGGCGGCCTCGATCCTGGCCAAGACGGCGCGCGACCGGCTGATGGTCGAGCTGGACGCGGAATACCCGGGCTACGGCTTCGCGGGCCACAAGGGTTACAATGCGCCGGTGCATCAGGAAGCGCTGAAGACCCTTGGCCCCTGCCCCGCGCACCGGCGCGGCTGGGCTCCGATCCGGGCCTTGCTCGAACTCTAGATGTGCAACGCGCCGCCCAGCAGCGCGCCCATCAGAGCCGCAATCATGCCGCCGCCGACGATATGAAGCCACGCCGGGAGGCAGGCGAACTCTTCCCGAAGTGTCGGGCCCGGCCGCTCGGACCGATATCCGTCGTTGGCCGGACGCGCATCGACCCGCCGCGCCACGGGCGGACGCCACGCCACGGTGTCGAACGCATCGACAGTCCGGCCATAGGCGTGGTGGGCGTACTGGCGGCGGGCGGGGGTCATCGACAGCTGTTCCATGCCGCCCTAACGGCCCGGGAATCCGTCAGGTTCCGTACGGTCTCGTTCAGGCCGCGTCAGCCAGGCTGACAGGGCGTTCGCTGACCACGAACAGGTACTCGACATTCCTCAGCCGGCCCACGGCCCCGACCTTCTCGCCCTTCGGGTTGTGGATGCCGATGCGGGCGCCGACGTAGCGCGGCCGGGCGATCTCGATGACCTGGACCTCGCCGCGGCCGGACAGCATGGTCACCAGCTGGTCGCGCGCCAGATAGCCCTCGTCGTTGAACGAGACGATCAGGTTCGGCGCCTTCAGCCCCTCGATCACGGCCTGCAGCGCCGGAGCGATGCCGGGCTTGCTGTTGAAGGCGCTCTTGCGCGTGCGGACGTCGATGCGCTTGTTGGCGACGCCATAGGTCTCGGGCCGGTCCCAAAGGACCAGACTCTCCCAGCAGTGGTAGTTCCCCAGATAGGAATGCTGGTTGTACGGCGGGTCCAGGTAGACGAGGTCAGCCTCGATCTGCGGCGCCAGTTCAACCGCGTCGGCGTGGGTCGCCTTGCACGGCCCGGCCGCGACGCCGGGCAGGATGTCGGGCATCCGCAACTCCAGCGGCTTCAGCGCCCGCGCCGCCCATTGCTTCATATAGGCCATCTGCAGGCCGGCGGTGGAATCCACCCGGTCGGCGGCCTCCATCAGGCTGACCAGGGCGATGGCCTCCAGTTCGGGCTCCAGCGCCAGGGCCGCGATCCGGTCGCGCATGGCGTCGATGGCGGCGCCGTTCGCCGGGGTGAAATAGCGGGCGTCCTCGCAGAAGGCCTTGGTGAACCAGCCGGCCTCGGGGGTCACGGCCCGCAGCTCGGCCAGCACGGCCTGCGCCTTGTCCAGCCAGCGCTCCCGATCGGCCTGCACATAGGCCGTGGCGAGCGTGTGGGCGTAGGCGTTGTGGTCGTTCGACCAGACCTGGAACCCCTCGCGTTTCAGGGCGTGCCCCACCCGGGCGCTGCCCGAGAACAGGTCGCACACCGTGCCGCCATCGGGCAGGCCGGCGCGGACCGCGGTCGCGATCTGCGTCAGCAAAGCCCGCTTCGACCCGATGTATTTGATCATGCCGATCCTTGAGGATCAGGCGCGCGACTTGCCGCCCTTGGCCGGAGCATGGGCCAGTCGCAGGAGATTCGCAGCCCCCGGCGCGCCGAAGGGCGTCCCGGCCAGGATGAGGATGCGCTGGCCGGGCTCGGCCATCTCGTATTCGACCGCGCTGTTCACGGCGTCCTCAGTGACGTCCTCCAGCGAGGCCGGCTCCTTGCCCAGCCGCGTCTCCAGCCCCCAGACCAGGGCCAGCCGCCGCGCCGTGTCGGGATTGGGCGTCAGGGCCAGCACCGGCTGCAGCGGCCGCTCCCGCGCCATCCGCCGCGCCGTCCCGCCCAGGGTGGTGAAGACCACGATACAGGCCGTCGACTGGGCCTCGGCCGCCTTGCGGGCCGCGGCCACCAGGGCGTCGGCGTCGATGTCGTCCATGCCGGCGTGTTCGGCGTCCATCAGGCTGGGCCACATCGGATCGCGCTCGACCCTTTCGATGATCCGGCTCATCACCCCGACGGATTCGAGCGGATAGTGGCCGGAGGCCGTCTCCGCCGACAGCATCAGGGCGTCGGCGCCCTCGTAGGCGGCGTTGGCCACGTCCGAGGCCTCGGCCCGGGTCGGCGCCGGCGAGGATGTCATCGACTCCAGCATCTGCGTCGCCACGATCACCGGCACGCCGCGCTGGCGGGCGGCGCGGATGATCTGCTTCTGGGCCACCGGCACTTCCTCGGGATCCAGTTCCACGCCCAGGTCGCCCCGCGCCACCATCACGCCGTCGCAGTAGTCGAGGATGCTCTCCAGTTCCGCCAAAGCCTGGGGCTTCTCGATCTTGGCGAGGCAAGCCGCCCGGCCTTTCACGATCTGCTTCAGCTCGGCCATGTCCTCGGCCTTCTGCACGAAGCTCAGCGCCACCCAGTCGACGCCGATGCGCAGGGCGAAGGCCAGGTCCTCGCGGTCCTTGGGCGTCAGGGCCGAGACCGGCACCACCGCCTCGGGCACGGCCACGCCCTTGCGGTCCGACAGTTTCGAGCCGCTCTCGACGGTGACGTCGGCCCATTCGTCGGTCCGCTCCCCGACCCGCAGCCGCACCCGGCCGTCGTCGAGCAGCAAGAGCATGCCGGTGCGCAGGGCCTTGAAGATTTCCGGATGCGGCATCTGCACCCGCGTGGCGTCACCGGGCGTCGCGTCGAGGTCGAAGCGCATCCTGTGGCCCGGCTTGACGTCGATCTCGACGTCCTTGAACCGGCCCAGCCTCAGCTTGGGCCCCTGCAGGTCGGCCAGTACGCCCAGCGGCCGCTTCAGCGCCAGCTCCGCGCCGCGCACCGCCTTCAGCGCCGCCGCATGGTCCTCGTGCGAGCCATGGCTGAAATTCAGCCGGAACACGTCGACCCCGGCCTGGGCCAGGGCCTTGACCATGCCGGGCGCCCGGCTGGCGGGTCCCAGGGTCGCGACGATGCGGGCGCGCCGGGCTCTTTTCATCGAATATCCATAGGGCCTGAGGGGCGATTGCTCCTTGTGCCCATGAAAGCGCGCCGGGTTAAGGGCGGTTCTTTGCAAGAAACACGAAGTTATGCTGTTTCCGCATGGCTCCGGCGGTCGCGCGCGCGCGCGTTTCGCGCTACCTCGTCCCGGAGCAACGGAGCGGACCATGGCGGGCCTGAAGGACAAGCGCGGCTTCATCGACAAGGACCGGCTGGACCTGTCCGAGCGTCAGGCCGTCGAACACTGGATGAAGCGCTGGGGCGTGACCCGCGAACAGCTGACCGCCGCCCACCGCAAGGCCGGCCGCAACGTCAAGGACATCGCCGCCGAACTCGGCAAGAAGCGTTAGCGTCGCCGGGCTGGCGCCCATCGAGGGAGCCGTGGCCGTGCCGGGCGGTCGCCCGCGCGAGAGTAGCGACTAGGCGGCTTGTTCCCCCATTCGACGCATCCGTTCCAGGCGCCGTTTTCGGCTGGCGTCCGACCGGGTCTCGACGGCGCCGATGATCGTGTCCCTGATCGGTCCGATGCCGACCATGGCGAGGATGTTGCGCTTCAGGCTGCGCAGCGAGTGCGCGAAATAAAAGACCCGATAGGCGGCCGTCGGCATTCCCATGGTGACGACGATACGCGCGGAACGGCCTTTCAGCTTGCCGCCGCCCGGCGAGACCGCCTTGCCGCCGAAGGCGAAGGCCGGCCGGAAGGCCTGTTCGAGCAATGCCTTCAGCCGCGCCGGCATCTCGCCCAGCCAGAGGGGATAGACGATCACGATGTGCTCGGCCCATGCCAGCTGATCCTGGAACGCCAGGATCGCCGCCGGGGGCTGTCCGCTCTCCCAGTCGCTTCCGGATTGAAGGTCCGGAAAGTCGAGGTCCGAAAGGTTCGTCCGATGCACGACGTGGCCGGCCCCCGCGGCGCCGCGCGCATAGCTGGCGGCGAGCGCGTGGCAGTAGCGCGCGGGATCCGGATCGGGATGTCCGTCGAGGATGAGAATGCGGCGGCTCATCGCTCAGGCGCCGTCACGCATTCAAGGCCGTGGGTATGAATGGCCCGGAAAGTCACGCCGGTTTCCTTCAATGGGCGAGAGCCAGACAGATGGTGCTGTCCGCGATCAGACTGCGGGTTACGCCGCCAAGGGCCCATTCGCGCAGACGGGCATGGCCGTAAGCTCCGGCGACGATCAGGCCGGCTTCGCGCGCCATGGCTTCGTCGAGGATCTGGCGACCGGCGGGCTGGTCGCCGGCGAGGGCGATGACCGGTTCCGCGTGGATCTCGTGGCGGGCGAGATAGCGGACCACCTCGGCCATCTCGCCATCAGCGAGCGCGTTTTCCTCGGGCGTGCAGACGCTGAAGAGCGTCACGCCGGAGGCGCGTTGCAGAAGGGGAATGGCGCCGGCGAGCGCGTGCCGCGACTCCCGGCCGTCTTTCCAGGCGACGAGGGCCGGCGTGCCGACGGGCGAGCGCATTCGCGTCGGCGGGGTCACCAGGACCGGGCGACCGCATCCCATCAGCACGTCCGCCACATCAGGCGAATGATCGGGAGAGCGCCGGTTTCGTCCGCCGAGGATCACCAGGTCCGCCCCCCGGGCGGCCCGCGAAACGAACTCCGCCGGATAGCCGACGCCGCCGCGCCATTCGGTTTCGAGGCCGCGGTCGGCCGCGATTTCCGCAAAACGAAGCCGCGCCCGTTCAACGTCCGCTTCGGCCATGTCGCGATAGAGGCCCAGCAATTCTCCGACCATCGCGCCGCCAGCGAGGGGATCATACAGGGGCGGGGCGATCGACCCGACCGAGACGCCGATGAGCAGGGCGTCGAAGGCGATGGCGAGGTCGCAGGCGAGTTCGAGCCGGCTGTCGCTGTCCTCTCCGGCTTCGACGGCGACAAGCATGCTGGCGTAGGTCATTCGCAATCTCCTTTGGTCACAGCAGGCCGCGGAAAAGCTTCGCCCGCCTTGATCCGGATCAAGGCCAGGGCCAAACCTGACTGCCACGATCCGACAATCCTGGAGCAGGCCATGTCAGCAATCGTCCGAGCCATCGCCCTGGCCTGCATCTTCGTCGCCGGCGGCTGTTCCGCTTCCGGGCCCCGGATTCCCCAGCGAACAGTAGCCGAGGCGCCCGCCAGCGTGTCCGCCGTGGCGATCGAGCGTGGTCGTCTGCTGACCTCGACCGTCTGCGCCTCCTGCCATGCGACCGGGGCGACGGGTGACAGTCCCCTGCCGGACGCGACGCCTCTGCGGGAGATCGTCGGTCGCTATTCCCTGGACCAGCTGGAGGTCGCCTTCGCCGAGGGTTTCGTGACCACCCACCCCGCCATGCCCGGGTACGTTTTCCGCGCCAGCGAGATTGACGACCTCATCGCCTACCTGGAAACCCTGAAGACGGACCGATGACCGATCCCGCGCCCCCACCCATCCACGGTCGGGCCGTCGAAGCCATCACGGGCCTGCTGCATCGGGAAAGGCTGATGAGCCTGGCGCTCAACCGCTCCGACGGCTGGCCCCAGGTGACGACGGTCGGCTATCTGAACGAGGGGCTGAATCTCTATTTCATCGTCGCCCGTTGCAGCCAGAAATTCGCCAACGCGGAACGCGACCCCAGGGCGTCCGTCGCCATCCGTTCGGAAAGCGGCCCTCACGGCGACGCGGTCGGCGTCTCCATGTCCGGCCGGATCCGGGAAGTCCTCGATCCCGCGACGATCGATCGACTGAATCACCAGGTCGCCGAGCGCTATCCGGAGGTTCACGTCTACTGTCCGGCCGGCGATGCGGTGGCGGTCCTGCATTTCGCGCCGGAGATCGTGTCCACCGTCGGGGTCATCGACGGTCGCAGCCAGGCACAGACCTTCTTGATCGGGGAGGTCCCACCGGTTTCTTGATGTCGATCAAGGGCCGGCCGCGACGCGCGGTGCAGTCTTTCCCCGAACGGAGACCGAGATGAGCCTGAAACACATCATCGCCATCGCGGCGGGCGGGGACGGCGACAGCCGATCTCTCGGCCTGTCGAGCAGCCTCGCCAGCCAGCACGACGGCGTGGTGGAAGTCCTGCCCATCTATCCCGACAGCGCCGCCGACATGGTCGCCCTGGGCATGACGCTCGGCGCCACAATGTCCCCGGAGGCGATTGAGGAACTCGCCGCCGCGGAACGCGAACTCCAGGGCCGGATCGAGGAAGCGGCCCGCGCCGCGGCCAATCAGGCCGACGTCGTGTTCGGCCCCGGCGAGGGCGCGCCCCGGATGTCGGTCATGGGCCGGGGGCTGAGGCCCGCGCTGGCCGTAAGCCGCCACGCCGCGCTGGCCGATCTCGTCGTCTTCGGTCAGGGGCATCTGGATCACGGCCCCGGACGCGATGTCTTCGGGCAATGCCTGCTCGGCGACCGTGCGCCGGTGCTGGTCGCCCGACATGACGTGGATTCTCTTTCCGGACCGGCGGCGATCGCCTGGGACGGCAGTCCCCAGGCCGGACGGGCGGTCAAGGCCGCCCTCCCCCTCCTGGCGATGGCGAGCGAGATTCACATCGTGCAGTGCGTGACCGGCCTGGACCGCAGCGCGACCGACCCCGACATCGAAGCCTTGAACGCCTATCTCCGGCTGCACGGCGTCGGCGAAGGCGCCGAGGTGCTGATCGAGGGAGAGGATGAGGGCGCCGCCCTGCTCTCCGCAGCCAAGGGCAGGTTGGCCACGCTGCTGATCGCCGGCGCCTGGGGGCACTCGCGCCTCCGCGAAGCGGTCTTCGGCGGCGCCACGCGCGCCTTCCTGGGCGGCAAGGACGGGCCGAACCTGTTGCTGGCCCACTGATGCCGGGCGGCCGCGGGCGCGACCCGACCTACGGCGCCGGTCACATCCTGATCAGCGTCATGATCCACGCCGCCGCGAGGGCGGCGTCGCGGCTGACTTCGGCCCCCGTTCCGCGTTCAATGGAGCCCGCCCTGTGACCGTCAACCTGACCTTTCACGGCGCCGCCGAGTGCGTCACCGGCTCGTGCATGCTGCTGGACACCGGCCAGAGCCGCCTGCTGGTTGATTGCGGCATGTTCCAGGGCCCCAAGACGCTGAAAGCCCTTAACTACGAGCCGTTTCCGTTCGACGTCGACAAGATCGACGCGGTCCTGCTGACGCATGCGCACATCGATCACTCCGGCCTGTTGCCCAAGCTTGTGCGCGCGGGCTTCGACGGGCCGATCTTCACCACCAGAGGCACGCGCGACCTCTGCGAGGTCATGCTGGCCGACGCCGCCGGCATCCAGGAAAGCGAGGTTCGTCATCTCAACCGCCGCAACGAGCAGCGCGGCCTGAAGCGGGTGGAGCCGATCTACACGACCTCCGACGTCGAGCCGACCCTGCGGCTTTTCGAAACCGTGAAGTTCGGCGCATTACGTGACGTGGCGGATGGCGTCGAGGCGGTATGGTGGCCAGCCGGACACCTGCTGGGCGCGGCCTCCATCGAGGTGCGGATCGGTCGGGGAGAAGACCCGCTGACCCTCCTGTTCTCGGGCGACATCGGCTCCGGCCGCCAGCCGTTTCTGCCCAACCCTTCCGGTCCCGTCGATGTGGATCACGTCATTCTGGAAAGCACCTACGGCGACCGGGAGCGCCTCGATCTGGAGCTTTCGGCCCGCCGTCGGGCGCTGGCCGACGAGATGCGGGCCGCCAAGGCCGCGGGCGGCCCCCTGCTCATGCCGACCTTCGCCATCGGCCGGGCCCAGGAATTGATCCTGGACCTGCTGGCCGTCATGGACGCCGAACCCGACCTCGCGGCGGAGGTATTCCTCGACTCGCCCCTGGCCATCGAGGCGACGGAGGTGTTTCTCAGACGTGGCTGGAACGCGGACTCCGGCGACAATCCGTTCGAGCCGCTGCGTCATGCCCCCCGGCTCCATCACCTTTTGCGGCCGCAGGAGAGCGATAGGCTGGAGCGGCTGAGCGGCTGGCATGTGATCCTGGCGGGCAGCGGCATGTGCGACGCCGGCCGTATCAGACGCCACCTGAAGCGGCTGCTGTGGCGCAAGGAGGTCACCGTTCTGATCACCGGCTTCCAGGCGGCGGGCACGCTCGGGCGGTTGCTGGTCGAGGGCAGGACCGCGGTCCGGATCCAGGGCGAGGACATCCAGGTCGGGGCTCGCGTGCGGAGCATGGACAACTATTCCGGCCACGCAGACGCGACCGAACTGGTCGACTGGCTGAGGGCGCGCGGCGCCGTCGCGGGGAATGTGCTCCTCGACCACGGCGAACCGGAGGCCCTCGCCACCCTCGCTGGCCGCCTGTCCGGACTGGGCTACAGATCGATCACCGCGGGCCTCGACCAGACCTACGCCCTGACCCGGGACAGGGCGGAGCCGGTCGGGCGAGGCCACGCCAGGCTCGCGCCCGGACAGGCGACCCGTCCGGACTGGCACAACGATCGCGCCGCCTTCCTCGCCAGTCTCAACACCGTCCTGCAACAGCTGCCGGGGGACTCCGAGCGACAGGCGTTGATCCGAAGTCTCGAGGCGGCGATCAGACCCCCTTCACCGGACGGCGGATAATGAACGATTCCCTGCCGAGCGCCACGCCAGGCGGTTCCGGGGCGAGCCTCCTTCCGGCCGTCGACATGTCGTTTCTGCTCGGCGACTCGATGCGAGGGGTCCGCTTTCTTCTCGAGTTCGCCAAGGCCGACGAGATCCTGCGAGCCTGGAACATTCGTTCGACGGTCGTGGTGTTCGGCAGTTCCCGGATCGCGGAGGACGGGCCGCCCGACCACGCCCGCTGGTATGCGGAGGCGCGCCGGTTCGCGGAGCTGGCCTCCCGCGAGGGCGGGGCGCTCGACGGGGAGGACGGGCCGCGTGACAACGTCATTGCGACCGGAGGCGGCCCGGGCGCCATGGCGGCGGCCAACCGCGGCGCGTCCGAGGCCGGCGCGCCCTCCATCGGCTTCAACATCAGCCTGCCGAAGGAACAGGAGCCGAATCCATGGTCGACCCCGGACCTGACGTTCCGGTTCCACTACTTCGCCATGCGCAAGATGCACCTCGCCATGCGGGCCAACGCTCTCGTGGTCTTTCCCGGCGGCTTCGGCACGCTGGACGAGCTGTTCGAAATCCTGACCCTGCGCCAGACCGGAAAGATGCGCGCCGTTCCGGTGATCCTGGTGGATGAGCCGTTCTGGACCAATCTGATCCGGTTCGACGTCCTGGCGGCCCAAGGGCTGGTGACGGAAGACGACCTCGATCTCATCCAGTTCGCCAGCGATGGCGAGGACGCCTGGCGCCGGCTTTCCGCCTGTCTCATTCGTGGGCCCTGCTGATCCCGGGCAAAGCTCCCGCAGCGTCGCCCGCCCGACCGGCCCCGCCATGCGCCGGCTTGAGCCAGATCAATCCGCTCGGCCGCGGAAGGGCGATACTTGGGTCATGCAGACCTCAGCTCCCCGCATCGCCGTCATCGCCGCCCACCCGAGAAAGCGCAGCTTCACGCTGACGATGGCCGCCGCCTTCGCCGACACCGCGCGCGCCGCCGGCTGCGAGGTGGATGTGCGCGATCTCTACCGCCTGCGGTTCGATCCCCGGCTTCGCGCTGCGGAGATGCCCGATCACTTCGGCGCCACGGTCAGGCCCGACGTGGCCCGCGAGCGCGCCGCCGTCGCGGGGGCGGACATTTTCGCCTTCTTCTACCCCCTCTGGTTCAACGCCACCCCGGCGATGATGAAAGGCTATGTCGACCGCGTCTTCGGAATGGATTTCGGCTATTCGGCCATCCACGCAGGTGGGAACCACCCGCTGCTCGGCGGCCGGAAGATGATCACCTTCACCTCGTCGGGCGCGCCCCAGGACTGGGTCGAAACGACCGGCGCCTGGTCGGCCATGCAGAGGCATTTCGATGCCCATTTCGCCGCGATGACCGGCATGGAGATCATCGGCCACCACAATTTCGGAAGCGTGGGCCAGGGGATGCGGAAGGACGCCGTGGAGCGCTGCCGCACCGAAGTTGAGGACCGCGCCCGCCGCATCGTCGGGGCCTATCGCCGCGACTGAGGCCTATCGGGCCGTATAGCCGCCGTCGATGACGAGTTCGGCGCCCGTGACAAACCCGGCTTCGTCGGAAGCCAGATAGACGGCGCCCCAGGCGATGTCGTCGGGCTTGCCGATGTGACCCAGCGGATGCAGCGCGTCCACGGCCTTGCGGCCCTCCGCGACATCCCCCTGGCTGGCCAGGTGGCCCTCGACCATGGGCGTCCAGATGAAGCCGGGATGGATCGAGTTCACCCGGATCCGGTCGCCGGCATAGATCAGGGCGTCCGTCTTCGTCATCAGCCGCACCGCTCCCTTGGAGGCGTGATAGGGCGGCACGTCGGGCCCGCCCACCAGACCGTAGATGGACGACAGATTGATGATCGAGCCGCCCCCGGCGGACTTGAGATAGGGAATGGCGTGTTTGGTGCAGAAGAACACGCCCTTGACGTTGATCGACTGGACCCAGTCCCACTCGGCTTCGGTCACCTCGTGGGTGGGCTTGCTGACACCGGCGACGCCGGCGTTGTTGACGAGGATGTCCAGCTTGCCGAAGCGTTCGACGACCGCCGCCAGCGTCGTTCGCACCTCGGCCTCGCTCGCGACGTCGCAGCGCCAGTAGGCGGCTGGCAACCCGCGCTGTGTCAGTTCCGCGGCGAAGGCGCCGCCTTCCTCGTCGCGCACGTCGAGTATGGCCACGGCCGCGCCCTCCTCCGCCATGCGCAGGGCGGTGGCCCGGCCGAGGCCGACGGCGCCGCCGGTGATGACGGCGACTTTGGAAGCCAGTCTGTTCATCGGTCTGCTCCGAAACGGTGATGCGGGATTGAAGGGCGTCGGCGGCGATGCGGGGATCGGTTCGTCTCGACCCAAGGTCCCGGCTCGCGGCCAATTGAACCCGCCGCGGGGCCGGCGCCTTGACCGGGATCAAGCGGCGGCGAGAAGTCTCCCGATCTGCTGGAACAGACTCTCGTCCAGGAGGGGTTTTTCCACGATGGGCGCGCCGGCCGCGGCCGCCTGGGTGCGCAGCACCGCAGAAGGGCTGGTCGTCATCAGCAGCGCGGGGGTGTGGTTTCCGGCCGCCCGGATTTGCCTGAGAAGCTGGATGCCCTGGATGTCCGGCAGGTGCTGGTCGAGAACGAGGCAGGACACGGACCCGTCGAGTTCGGCCAGCGCCTGGGCCGCGGTCGCGCAACCGAGCACTTCATAGCCCCGCGTCCCCGCCATGAAGGCGAGGGCGCGGAGAACCTCTGCGTCGTCATCGGCGATCAGCAGGACCGGACGGGCGGTCGGCGACGGGGCCATGGGAAGACAATCTGTCGCGCTGGATCGGTCCAGCCCATCCAGTCTGGCGCTTCCGCGGAACGAGGTCTTGATTCAGGACAAATTACAGGCCGGCCGCGAGAGCGATCCGCATCAGGTCGGCGACGTTTCGCGCCCCCGTCTTGGACATCAGGTTGGCGCGGTAGATTTCCACGGTGCGCGGGCTGATCTCCAGTTCGTAGGCGATGACCTTGTTGAGCTTGCCTTCGACGACTCCGGCCAGAACGTCGCGTTCCCTGGGCGACAGCTGGGCCAGCCGCCCCTCCGCCGCGAGCCGGGCGGCATCAGGCTCGACATCGTTGTTCAACCGCTCGAAGGCCGCCTTGACGGCGGCGAGCAGGACGTCGTCACCGAACGGCTTTTCGATGAAATCGACGACGCCGGCCTTCATGGCTTCGACGGCCAGGGGAACATCCCCATGGCCCGTCATGACGATGACCGGCAGGTCGACCCCGCGGTCCTTCAACTCCCGGACGAGCTCGAGCCCGGTGAGGCCCGGCATGCGGACGTCCGTCAGCAGGCACCCCTGCTCGACCGGCAAGGCGGCCAGAAAGGCGTCGCCGGACTCGTAGAATCGCGCGTTGACGCCATTGACCTCGAGGAGAAAGGCAAGGGCGTCGCGCAATCCCGCGTCGTCGTCGATGACATGAAGCAGCTCAGCCAATGGCGCTCTCCCCGTCCGCACGCGGCAGTGTGAAGACGAAGACTGCCCCGCCGCCAGGGTTGTCCTCGGCCCATATACGCCCGCCGTGGGCCTCGACAATGGTGCGGCAAATCGACAGCCCGATCCCCATACCCTGAACCTTGGTTGTAACGAACGGTTGAAACAGCCGCTCGCGGACCACGGGGTCCAGACCGGGACCGCTGTCGGCGACACTGACGCGTATGGTGTCCGCGTCCTCCAGCCGGACCGCGATTTCAAGTTTTCGGCGCGGACCGTCCGCCATCGCGTCGATGGCGTTGCGGATCAGGTTCAGCGCGACCTGCTGGACCTGGATCTTGTCGACCACCACCTCGCCGAGGTTCCGGGCCAGGCGGAGATCGACACGGACGTCCTTGTCCTTGACGCCGACCAGCGCGAGGGCGCTCGCTTCCTCCATCAGCCTGGCCGGATCCTCGAGGGACTGTTCGGTCTCGCCCTTGGCGACGAACTCCCGCAGATGTTTGATGATGTCACCGGCGCGCAGGGCCTGGTCTCCCGCACGATCCAGCGCCGCGCGGAGTTTCGGCAAATCGGGCTGTTCGGCCTCGAGCAGGGTAACGGAACCCTTCATATAGCTGGCGATGGCCGAGAGCGGCTGGTTCAGTTCATGAGCCAGGGACGACGCCATCTCGCCCATCGCCGTCAGGCGCGACACATGCATCAGCTCTGACTGGAGCTCCTGAAACCGGCGTTCCTGGTTGCGCCGTTCAGTCAAATCCCGGACGAAACCGGTGAAAAACCGTTCGCTTCCCACCCGGGCCTCGCCGACCGCCAGTTCCATCGGGAAGGTGGAGCCGTCCTTGCGCTGTCCGACGACGATGCGCCCGATGCCGATGATCCGTCGCTTGCCCGTGTCGATGTAGCGCTCGAGGTAATGATCGTGCTCGGATCGATATGGCTCGGGCATGAGGACGCTGACGTTGCGCCCGATCGCCTCCTCGGGCGTCCAGCCGAAGAGGCGGACGGCGGCGGTGCTGAACGACTGCATCTTGCCGGCCGCATCGATCACGACCATCGCCTCGGGCACGGTTTCGAGAATCGATTGCAGGTGGATCTGCCGGGTCGCCGCTTCGCGGCTGTCGCGCCAGAGGCGTTCCCCGACCAGGGCGATGATGGGCCCCAGCGAGGCGAAGGCAACCGCTTCCGTGAGATTGGCGGGGTCGAGCCAGAGACTGTCCCGCAGGATGGTGGCGCTGATGCCCAGGCAGATCACCGTCGCCAGAAGCGCAGGCCCGCCGCCGCCCAGGCCCGCCGCGACGAGGACGACGGGCACGTAAAGAATCAGGGAGGTTCGATCACCAAAGGTGGCGTTCACAGCCAGACGGGCGCCGAGGGCCACGACCGCCCCGACGACCGCGGCGATATACCCGTTGCGCCGGGACATGATTCGCAGGACGGCGGATCGAAACTGCACCAGCCACTCCCGACCGGGCCGCGGGCGATGCGACCATCACCGAACTCTAGCATGGCCGCCCGCGGCCGCCGCAAGATCAGCCGGCCGCGAGTTCCGACAGGCAGCCGGGACGCCGGACGCGGTATTTGCGCGAGCCCGAGAATTCGATCACGCCATCAGCCTGGAGCCGGCCGAGCATGCGGGAGATCGTCTCGATGGTGAGACCGAGATAGTCCGCCATGTCCTGGCGGCTCATGGGCAGGATGACGAACTCGCCCCGGAACCGGTTGGCGATGTCCATCAGGAACCGGGCCACCTTCTCGCAAGCCGTCGCGCGGCCGAGCAGCAGCATGTGGGATTGGGCCCGCTGCAGTTCGCTGGCGGTGGCGGCCCAGATCATGCGTTCGACGCGACCGTTTTCGTAAGCCGCCGATCCGGCCCGCCGGAGCGCCAGAACCTCACAGCCGGTCAGCGCCTCGGCCGAGAAGCGATGGCCTTCGCCGACCTCGACGCCGATCACGTCGCCCTCATAGTAGAAGTCCCCGATCTGCCGGCGGCCGTCCGCCTGCAGATGCGTGGTTCTGACGGAACCGCGGACCACGCGATAGATCAGGTCCGCATCCTCGTCCTGCGCATAGATTTCTTCGCCCTGACCAAAGGTCAGCCGGACGGCGCCGGCCCAATCCTGACCGCCGACAGAACTTTCGGCCGGGACGATGGAGATTAGCTGCGACATGGCTCAACCCCTCAAGTGGATGGTGAAAAGTTAATCCGGCGAAGCTTCGTCCGTTATTCAGGAGCGGTCCCTAGGGGCTGGCCACTAAGTAGCGGTACGGAGGGGGACCTCAGAGCCTGATCCGGCCCAGGCGCAAGGCGTTGCCCACCACACTGACCGACGAGAGCGCCATGGCCAGGGCCGCCAGGGCGGGGGACAGCAGCCAGCCGAAGGCCGGGTACAGCAGACCCGCCGCGATCGGGACGCCCAGCGCGTTGTAGCCGAAGGCGAACACCAGATTCTGGCGGATGTTGCCCATCACCGCCCTCGACAGCCGCCGCGCCCGCATGATGTCCCGCAGATCGCCGCCCAGCAGGGTGACCCCGGCGCTTTCGATCGCGACGTCGGAACCGGCGCCCATGGCGACGCCGACATCGGCGGCGGCGAGCGCGGGCGCGTCGTTCACGCCATCGCCGGCCATGGCCACCACCCGGCCCTCCGCGCGAAGGGCGCTGACGACGGACGCCTTGTCCTGGGGCAGGACTTCGGCCCGGACGTCGTCGATGCCCAGGCGCCTGGCCACGGCTTCGGCGGTGGCGCGATTGTCCCCGGTCATCATGACCAGGCGCAGGCCCGCGGCCTTCAGGTCGCGGATCGCTCCGGGAGTGGTGGCCTTGATCGGATCGGCGATGCCCAGAACGCCCGCGGCCGCGCCGTCGAGGGCCACGAAGATCGCGGTCGCGCCGTCGCTTCGCAGGCCATCGGCCTCGACCTCGAGCGAGGCGACGTCCACGCCGGTCTCGCTGAGATATCGGGCGTTGCCGAGGGCGACGCGTCGCCCGTCGACGACGCCGGTGACGCCGCGCCCGACCGGGCTGTCGAATTCGGTCGGCTGCGAGAGAGTCAGATTGCGCTCGGCGGCGGCGCGCACGATCGCGCCCGCCAAGGGATGTTCGCTGCTCCGCTCCAGGCTGGCCGAAAGGCGAAGCAGCTCCGCCTCGTCAACGCCGGGCGCCGGGCGGATGACGGTCACCGAGGGCCGACCCTCGGTAAGGGTGCCGGTCTTGTCGATCACCAGGGTGTCGACCTTCTCGAAACGCTCCAGCGCCTCGGCGTTCCGGATCAGGACGCCGGCGCGGGCTCCGCGTCCCACCCCGACCATGATGGAGATGGGGGTGGCCAGGCCGAGCGCGCAGGGACAGGCGATGATCAGCACGGAAACCGCGGCCACGAGGGCGTAGGACAGGCGCGGCTCCGGCCCGGCCAGACCCCAGACCACAGCGGCCAGCACCGCGACGCCGACCACGGCCGGCACGAACCAGCCCGAAACCTGGTCGGCCAGGCGCTGGATCGGCGCCCGGCTGCGCTGGGCCTCCGCCACCATCTGGACGATGCGTGCCAGGAGGGTGTCCGCCCCGACCTTGTCGGCCCGCATCACGAAGGAGCCGGTCTTGTTGAGCGACCCGGCCACCACCCGGTCGCCGGCCGTCCTGGTGACCGGCATCGACTCGCCGGTGACGAGCGACTCGTCGATGGCGACCCGGCCCTCAAGGATCTCGCCGTCGACGGGAATCTTCTCCCCCGGACGCACGCGAAGGCGATCCCCCACGACGATCAGGTCCAGCGCCACATCCTCATCCACCCCGTCGTCGCGGAGGCGCCGGGCCGTGCGCGGCGCGAGGTCGAGCAGGGCGCGGATCGCGCCCGAAGTCTGCTCCCGGGCCCGCAACTCCAGGATCTGGCCGACCAGCACGAGGACGGTGATCACCGCCGCCGCCTCGAAATAGACGGGCGCGCTGCCGTCCATGCGCCGGACCGCGGATGGAAACAGCGCCGGGGCCAGAACGGCGACCACGCTGTAGATCCAGGCCGCGCCCACGCCGAGAGAAATCAGGGTGAACATGTTGAGGCTGCGGTTGCGGACGGAGGCCCAGCCGCGCTGGAAGAAGGGCCAGCCGGCCCACAGCGCCACCGGCGTACCCAGGGCGAGCTGGATCCAGTTGGACGTCTGGCCGGGGACCCTCATCGCCAGTCCGGTCACATGCCCGCCCATCTCGAGGGCGAAGACCGGGATCGTCAGCGCCAGACCGATCCAGAATCGCCGCGTGAAATCGATCAGCTCGGGATTGGGCGGCGTCTCGGCCGTGAGCGTCACCGGCTCGAGCGCCATGCCGCAGATGGGGCACGAGCCCGGCCCGCGCTGGCGGATCTGCGGATGCATGGGGCAGGTGTAGATCGCGTCCGGTGAGGCCGGCTCCGGGGGAGAAGCGCGCGAGCCGGTCGGGTCGCAGCAGTCATAGGTCATTGTCTCGCTCCTCATACCCGACCGTCGAACGCACCCTGGCCGCGGGTTCAGCCCTTCCGGGCGCCGGCCGGACCTCCTCGGGATGGAGCAGCGGAGTCCCTCGGAACCGGGAAGACAGGCCCGGACTGTCCTCGTGTCAAGGCGCGCGCGCCTTGCGCTCGATCAATGTCCAGCGCGCACCGGAACGGCAGACTGATGGAAATGGAGGTCGCCATGGACAAGTCCATACGCCGGATCATCGTCTGTCTGGACGGCTCGCTCCATGGGGACCTTCTGGGCCGCCAGGCCGCCGCCCTGGCGCGGCGGCTGGGCGTCGGACTCACCGGACTCCGGGGTCTGCATCGTCCCTTTCCGTCCCCGCCCGAGACCTTCGCGCGCGGCGCCGAAGCGATCCACGAAGTGCTGGAGCATCAGGCGGACCGCGAACAGGCGCTCGTCTCCGCAGCGCGACAGGCCTTCGACGCCCTCGTCCAGCCTTACGGGGTCGAGGCGGAATTCCGCCCCGCGTGGGACGACGATCCGGACGCCGGCGAATTCGCGACCACCGGCGACCTGATCGTCGTCGGCCACCCTCGCCTGCCCGGCTTGTCCGAGGCCCTGTCCGCGGACAGGCTCCTCCTGCGCGCCGCCCGGCCCATCCTCATCATCCCGGCCGCCTGGACCGGAGCTATCGGCGGCCGCGTGCTGATCGGGTGCAACGGCAGCATGGCGGCGCGGCAGGCCGTCGACGACGCCTTGCCGCTGATGGCCGCGGACGCGCTGGCGATCGTCCTCGTGGTCGATCAGGCCGCACGGCCCGACGCCACCGCCGAACTGACAGCCCTCCTGGAGGCCGTCGGCGTGCGCGCCACCGTGAAATCCATGGAATCGGGCGCCGCCGCCGTGGCCGAGACGATCATCGAGGCCGCGGAGGACTTCACCGCCGACCTCGTCGTCGTCGGGGGCTACAGCCGATCCCCCACGGCAGAAAAATGGTTCGGCGGCGTCACGCGATCGCTCCTCGCGACCGCGCCCCGGCCGCTCCTGCTCTCGCACGTCCCCGACGACGTGCGCAGGGCGATCGCGGCGGATCGGGATGCGGGTCCCGCCGTCCACGGCCCGCGCCCGACATTCAGATAACAAAAATCGCCCCGCCGGGGTGCGCCGGCGGGTGGCCCCGTCGACGTCAAATTTCGTCGACGGCCGCCCGCAGATGCTCGCCCACCGTTCGCGCGTGACCCAGCAGTTCGGCATTGTCGATCGCGGCCATCGAGGCGGCGGGGTCGACGGCGAAGACCTCGACGCCGCCTTCCGCCTGCTGCACCACGACGTTGCAGGGCAGCATGACGCCGACATGAGGCTCCATCTTCAGCGCCTCGTGCGCCATGACCGGATTGCAGGCGCCGAGAATGCGGTAGGGGCGGAAGTCCTGCCCGATCTTGGTCTTCAGCGTGGCCTGGACGTCGATCTCGGTGAGGACGCCGAAGCCGTGCTTCTGCAGGGCGGCGCGGGTGCGCTCGACGACGGCTTCGAAGTCGCCCTCGATGGTGCGGGCATGGAAATAGGTCATGGAGTCGGGTCCTTTGGTTTGTCGCGGTAGAGGTCGCAGAGCAGGGCGATGACCCGGGCCGCGGCCGGATCGGCGATGCCGTAGTAGATGGTCTGGGCGTCGCGGCGGGGGGCGATGACGCCGGCGTCGCGCAGGCGGGCGAGGTGCTGGGAGCAGGCCGACTGGGACAGTCCGACGTAGTCGGCCAGATCGCCAACGGGGCAGTCGCCCTCGCTGAGCCGGCACATCAGCATCAGCCGCTGCTCGTTGGCGAACAGGCGCATCAGGCGCGCGGCAGGCGCGGCGCTGGCTTCGAGCCTGGCCAGGGCGTCGGCGTTGGGCGTGGGCAGGGTGTCGGTCATGGCGCCTCTTCGGCGGCCAGGGGGCGGCCGTCGTCCTTCAACGCGATATAGATGGCCGGGATCACCAGCACCGTCAGAATCGTCGAGGAGATCAGGCCGAACAGCAGCGAGATCGCCAGACCCTGGAAGATCGGGTCGAACAGGATCACCGCCGCCCCGATCATGGCCGCCAGGGCGGTGAGCAGGATGGGCTTGAAGCGGATGGCCCCGGCCTCCAGCAGGATCTCGCGCAGGGGTCGTCCCGGGGTTCGGGCGTGGCGGATGAAATCGACCAGCAGGATCGAATTCCGCACGATGATCCCCGCCAGGGCGATGAAGCCGATCATCGAGGTGGCGGTGAAGGGCGCGCCGAACAGCATGTGGCCGATGACGATGCCGATCAGGGTCAGGGGGATGGGCGTCAGGATCACCAGCGGAATGCGGAAATCCTTGAACTGGGCGACGACCAGAACATAGATCCCCAGCAGGGCCACGCCGAAGGCGGCGCCCATGTCGCGGAAGGTGACCCAGGTGATCTCCCACTCGCCGTCCCACAGCACCGTGGGCCGGGTCTCGTCCGTCGGCTGGCCGTTGAGGCGGACCTCGGGACGCGGCAGGCCTTTCCAGTCGTGGTCCTTGATGGCCGCGTCGATGGCCAGGATGCCGTAGATCGGGGCCTCGAACTGGCCGGCCAGTTCGGCGGTGACCATCTCGGCGGCGCGGCCGTCGCGGCGGTAGACCGGCCAGCTCGCCAGCTCGTGACGGGCCTCGACGATCTCGCCCAGTTCGACCAGGCGCCGGCCGCCGTCGAGGGTGGTCACGGCCACGGGCATGACGGCCATCTGTTCGTTCCAGGTCCGGGCCGACTGGGGCAGGCGCACGGCGATCTCGACCGGGGTCCGCTCGTTGTCGCGGGCGGCGTAGCCCAGGATCTGGCCGCCCATGACGGCGGCGATGGAGTCGTGCACCTCGCGTTCGGACAGGCCGAACCGCTCGATCTTCTCGCGGTCGGGAATCAGGCGCAGGACCGGCCGACGTACGCCGTAGCTGTTGTCGACATCGACCACCGAGGACTCGGCGCGGAACAGGGTCTCCAGCTCGGCGGCGACGGCGCGGCGCGTCGCGGGATCGGGGCCGTAGACCTCGGCCAGCAGGGTCGCCAGCACGGGCGGACCCGGCGGGGCCTCGACCACCTTGATCGACGAACCCGTCGGCAGCGGCAGGTCGGCCAGACGGCGGCGCAGGTCGAGCGCGATGGCGTGGCTGCTGCGGCTACGTTCGCCCTTGGGCGCCAGCATGACGGCCAGATCGCCCTGCTCGGCCCCGGCGCGCAGGAAGTAGTGGCGCACCAGGCCGTTGAAATTGAACGGCGCCGCCGTCCCCGCGTAGCTCTCCAGCGATTCCACCTCGGGCAGGAGGCCCGCCACGGCCGCGGCTCCGGCGAGGGTGCGCTCGGTGGCCTCGAGGCTGGTCCCCTCCGGCATGTCCAGCACGACCTGCAGCTCGGACTTGTTGTCGAACGGCAGCAACTTCACCGGCACGGCCCGGAAGCCGAACATCGACATGGCCAGCAGGGTGGCGAGGCCGACGACGATCAGGAAGGTCCAGGCGCTGCGGCGCGAGCGGATGACCGGTGTCGCCACCTTGCGGTAGACGCGGCCCAGCAGGCCCTCGCCGTGCTCGTGGCCGTGGCCGCCGGCCAGGGTCTTGCGGGCCAGGCGGATCATCAGCCAGGGCGCGATGACCACGGCGACGAAGAAGGAGAAGACCATGGCCGCCGAGGCGTTGACCGGAATCGGCGCCATATAGGGGCCCATCAGGCCCGAGACGAACAGCATGGGCAGCAGGGCGGCGACCACGGTCAGGGTGGCGACCACGGTCGGATTGCCAACCTCGGCCACGGCCTCGACGGTGGCCTGGGCGCGGCTGCGGCTGTCGTCCATGGCCCAGTGCCGGGCGATGTTCTCGATCATGACGATGGCGTCGTCGACGAGGATGCCGATCGAGAAGATCAGGGCGAACAGGCTGACGCGGTTGATGGTGTAGCCCATCAGGTTGGAGGCGAAGAGGGTCAGCAGGATGGTGGTCGGGATCACCACCGCCGTGACGCCCGCCTCGCGCCAGCCAATGGCGAAACCGATCAGGATGACGATGGAGATTGTCGCGAGGCCGAGGTGCATGAGCAGCTCATTGGCCTTTTCATTGGCTGTCTCGCCGTAATCGCGGGTGACCACGACCTCGAGGCCGTCCGGAATCAGCGTGCCCTTCAGCGCCTCGACCCGCTGCATCACCCCGTGCGAGACGACCACGGCGTTGGCGCCCTGGCGCTTGGCCACCGCCAGGCTGACGGCGGGCGTGCCCCTCCAGCCGTCGCCGACGCGGGCGTAGTGGGCGGCGCGGGCCTGGTCCTCGCGCGGGGCCTGCACGACGGCGGCCACGTCGCGCAGATAGACGGGCTCGCCCGCCATCGAACGGACGGTCAGCAGGGAGGCGTCGTCCGGGGTGGCCAGCCGCTCGCCCGAGCGCAGGGCGACGGCCTGGCCCTGGTCGCGGAAGGCGCCGGCGGGGAAGCTGCGGTTGGCCTGGGAGACCGTCTCGAGCACCGAGGACAGGGCCACGCCGCGCGCGGCCATGCGGGCCGGATCGGGCTCGACCCTGATCTCGGACGGTCGTCCGCCGACGATGAAGGTCAGGCCGACGTCCTCGACCTTCCCGATCTCGGTGCGGAGGCGGGCGGCGACGTCGTACAGGGCCTGGTCGCTCCAGCGCCCGGCCGCGTCGGCGCGCGGCGTCAGGGTCAGGACCACGGCGGGCACGTCGTTGATGCCCCGGGTGACGATCTGCGGCTCGGACACGCCGACGGGGATGGAGCCGTAGCTGGCGCGCACCTTCTCGTGGACGCGAACCGCCGCGTCGTCGGGATCCGAGCCGACCACGAAGCGGGCGGTGACCATCACCTGGTCGTCCTGCACCTGGGTGTAGACGTGTTCGACGCCGTCGATGCTGCGGACGATGGCTTCCAGCGGCTTGGCCGCCAGTTCGGTGGCGTCGGAGGCGCTCAGCCCCGGGGCCGCGACCATGATGTCGACCATCGGCACGCTGATCTGCGGCTCCTCCTCGCGAGGGATCGACAGCACGGCCATCAGGCCGACGGCGATCGCCGCCAGCAGCATCAGGGGAGTCAGCGGCGAATTGAGCGTGGCGCGGGTCAGGCGTCCGGAAAGGCCGAGGTTCATCGGGCGCGCTCCGGTGCGGGCGCGCTTGCAGGGGCGAGGACGATGTCGCCGGCCCTCAGGCCCGACAGCACCTCCACCCGATCGCCCGGGACGCGCCCCCCCAGCTGAACGGGCGCCTCGCTGACGCGGCCGGCGCGGTCGACGGTGCGGACGAAGTCGATGCCGAAGCGGGTGGCGACGAAGCGAAGCGGCAGGACGAGGGCGCGGCGCTGGCCGACCGGCACCTGGACGATGACCCGCTGTCCGACCCGGTCGCTTGCGAGGCCGTCGACGGCGATGTCGGCCGTGGTCCGCCCGGCCGTCGAGGCTGGATAGACCTGGGCGATCGCGCCGCTTGTCACGCCGGGCAAGTCCTCGCCAGACAGGGCGACGGTCTGGCCGACCCGCAGGTTGCGGCCCTGGGCCTCGGGCAGCTCCAGCCTGAGGACCAGCGGGCCGGCGGTGATGGTGGCGACGGATTGTCCGGCGTTGACCACCGAGCCGGCGGGCACGTCGGCGGCGAGCACCCGACCGGACGTCGGGGCGAGAATCCGGCCTTGGGCGCCGGTCTCGGCGCTGGCCGAGCGCACGGCGCGCGCCGCCCGGACCTGGGCGTTGGCGGCCTGGGAGGCTGCGAGGGCCTGGTCGAGCCGCGCCTGGGCGTAGATGCCCCGATCGAACAGGGTCTGGATTCGCGACAGGTCGGCCCGGGCGCGCGCGGCCTCGGCCTCGGCCGCCGCGACCTGTGCGCCGAACGCCGCCGTCTCGAGGCCGACCCGGTTGTCGGTGACCACGCCGATGACCTGGCCCTGGCGCACGGTATCGCCCTCGCGCACGTTCAGCTGCGTGAGCGTGCCCGGAATGCGGGCTCGCGCCTCGCCGAGGTCGCGGGAAGCGACAATGGCCGAAGCCGGCTTGACCGCGTCTATCAGGGCCTCGGTCACGGCGAGGCGTTCGCCTCGTACCGGCGCGGCCGCCACGACCTCGGGCTCCCCGCCGCAGGCCGACAGGCCGCCGGCCAGAAGGGCGGCGGTGGCGAGGGCGGCGAACAGGGCCGTGGGCTTCGTCATCGGATGTCCTTATGTAAGTTTGCGCTAATATTAGGCAGTGCTAATATGAATGCAAGCCCGAGAACTGTCCTCCCGGCGCCGATCCCTGGCCTTGACTACGATCAAGGCGCGACGGTCCGGGCGGCGCAGGATCAGGCATCGGAATCGTCCCGGGAAGGAAACCGCGCATGAACCGGCCCACCATCGTCATCCTCGGCGCAGGCCTCGGCGGCGCCATCGCCGCCTATGACATCCGCCACGCGCTCGGCGACCGGGCGCGGATCGTCATGGTGTCGAAGGGCGACAC
Organism: Brevundimonas sp. Root1423; assembly: GCF_001426805.1. NCBI lineage: Bacteria > Pseudomonadati > Pseudomonadota > Alphaproteobacteria > Caulobacterales > Caulobacteraceae > Brevundimonas > Brevundimonas sp. Root1423. The sequence continues at coordinate 45,806 of NZ_LMFL01000004.1, read as the reverse complement.
CTTCCACTTCACCCCCTCCAACCCCTGGGTGGCGGTGCACTGGCGCAAGCGCGAGGCCATCGAGGTCAGCCTGACGGAGGTGATGAAGCGCAAGGGCGTCGAATTCATCAATGTCGGCGCCAGCCGCATCCGGCCCGCCGAAAAGGGCGTCGATCTCGCCGACGGCCGGGCCCTGCATTACGATTATCTGGTCATCGCCACCGGTCCCGACCTGGCCTTCGACGAGATTCCGGGCCTCGGGCCTGACGGCCATACGGTCTCGATCTGCCATGTCGACCACGCCGTGCACGCGGCCGAGGCCTTCGACGCGTTCGTGCAGAACCCCGGTCCGATCGTCGTCGGGGCGGTCCAGGGCGCGTCCTGCTTCGGGCCTGCCTATGAGTTCGCCATGATCCTCGACACCGAACTGCGCCGGCGCAAGCTGCGCGACCGCGTGCCGATGACCTTCGTGACCTCCGAGCCCTACATCGGCCACCTCGGCCTTGACGGAGTGGGCGACACCAAGGGGCTGCTGGAAAGCGAGATGCGTCAGCGGCACATCAAATGGATCACCAATGCCAAGGTGAAGAGCGTCGACGCCGGCCTGATGCATGTCGAGGAGGTCGGTGAGGACGGAGCCGTAAAGGCGAGCCACGACCTGCCGTTCGCCTACTCCATGATGCTGCCGGCCTTCCGGGGCGTGGAGGCGGTGCGCGGGGTCGAGGGGCTGACCAATCCCCGCGGCTTCATCCTCGTCGACAAGCACCAGCGCAATCCGACCTGGCCCGACATCTTCGCCCTCGGCGTCTGCATCGCGATCCCGCCGACCGGCCCGACGCCGGTGCCCGTGGGCGTGCCCAAGACCGGCTTCATGATCGAGAGCATGGTCACGGCCATCTCGGCCAATCTGAAGCAGATCCTCGACGGCGAGGCCCCGACCAACGAGGCCAGCTGGAACGCCATCTGTCTGGCCGATTTCGGCGACGGCGGCGTGGCCTTCATGGCCCAGCCGCAGATTCCGCCGCGCAACATCAACTGGTCGGCCAGCGGCCGCTGGGTGCACACGGCCAAGGTCGCCTTCGAAGGCTATTTCCTCCACAAGGTCCGCAAGGGCCAGGCCGAGCCCCTCTATGAGAAGCTGGCCCTCGACCTGATCGGCGCACACAAGCTGCGCCGCCCCGCCCCCGTTCAGGAAAACAGGCCATGAGTCTCGACCGCGCCGTCATGATGTTCGCCGGATTCATGGTCCTGCTCAGCCTGGCCTTAACCCATTGGGTTCACCCGGCCTGGGTGTGGCTGACGGTGTTCGTGGGCGTGAACCTGATGCAGGCCTCGGTCACCGGCTTCTGTCCGGCCGGAATGCTGCTCGGGCGGCTGGGAGTCGGCCGGCCGCGGAGTCCCGACGTCACCCCGCTCTGAGCCCGGTCACGAGGCCTTGGCGGCCTCGGCGCGGGCCACGGCCGCGACGGTTTTTGGAAAGCGTCCCGGATTGACGCTGATCGAGTCGATCCCCGCTTCAGCCAGCAGGCCCGCCGCTTCGGGATAGGACGCCGGCGCCTCGCCGCAGATTCCGACAGGCCGGCCATTGCGTTTGGCGCCGGCGACGGCCTGCCGAAGCATCTCCAGCACGCCCGGATCGCACTCGTCGAAATCGAAGGCGACCTCGACCGAGTCCCGCCGGTTCAGGCGCGGGAGGCGTCGAGGCAGGCGATCACCTCGGCGTCCTCCACCTGGTGGAAATCCCCATAGGCCTGGCCGACGGACCGGAAGGGCTCCGGCTCCGAAAGGCAGACGATCTCGTCCACCTCATGCCGCAGGACCGCCACGAGAGCCGGAGGCGCCACCGGGACCGCCAGCAGGATGCGGCGGACGCCCTGGGCCCGCAGTCCCGCGATCGCGGCGCGCGCCGTGGCCCCGGTGGCCAGCCCGTCGTCGACGAGCACGGCGACACGTCCGTCGGGATCAAGGCGTTCGTGATCCCTGAAGTACAGCCGCCGGCGCCGCTCGATTTCCTCCAGCCCCGCGACCCGCTCACGCTCCAGATAGTCCGCCGAGGCCCCGGAAACCCTCACGACGTCCTCGTTGACGATGGTGCGGGGATGACGCCCGTCGATCACGGCCGCCAGCGCCACCTCCGGGTTCCCGGGCGCGCCGATCTTGCGCACGAGCGCCAGGTCGAGCGGAGCGCCCAGGGCGCGCGCCACCTCGAGCGCCACGAGGGTCCCGCCCCTCGGGATGGCGTAGACGATCACGTCGCCATGGACACGGTCCGCCAGAACCTCGCCGAGACGACGGCCCGCTTCGGCGCGATCGGAAAATTCAGCAAGCCTGGCGGGCACGGGTCACCTCCTTAGCTGCGGCGCGAGGCGGTCGCGGCGCGCGTCAGGGTCATGGCCGCCTTTCCTGACCGGGGTTCGGCTCTCCGCCCAGGACCAACCATGACCCGCCAGACCGAGGCGGCCTTGATCAGGATCAAGCTGTCCGCCGCGCTAGGCGCCCAGGCGGAGCTCGCGCAGGCGGGTCCGGAGCGACGCCGGGGTCTCGGACACACGGTCATGGGCCTCGGTTTCGGCCACCGTGACGCGGGCGTGCGCCATCGCCTGCCGCAGCTGGCCGAGCGCGCGGGGCGCGGCGATCAGGATCAGGTCCTGATAGCCGCCCCGTCGCATGATCTCCGCCGCCCGGACGCCCACAAGGCCGACGAAGTCAGCCTCGCGTCGGTCCTGGGGCGTCGGCCCGTCGCCCGTGTGGGAGGCCGGACCGAGACGGTCGTGGGCGCCGCCTCGGGAGCCCGAAGCCTCCGGCCGATGAGGCGACAGATCGCCAAGCAAGGTGGTGACGTCGGTCAATGGTCCACCCCGGCGGTGTTCTTCGAACAACCGGGCCTGCCGTCCGTCGGCGACCACGATCAGGCTTGGACCCGCGAGTTCCATGCCGGCCTCCTTCAACCGCCCTTCACCGGGATCGCGACCTTTCGGGCCGCGGCGCCAGTATCGACCGGCGACGTCCCGGTCAGGCCCCCGGTGCGGGTCGGGAACGAAGCGGTGCGGAAGGTCATGGGGTTGCTCTGTGATGCTGCGCGCCTCAACGACGCTCCGCCAGAAATGCAGTGGACGGCGACCCGCGCCTTGATCGACATCAAGGCGGGAATCGCCACGGAGAGGGATGGAGAACGGTCCTCAGGAGGCGATGATGACGACAGACGCTCTGCCGCAATGGTCCGACGGGATGCTGCGCCACCTCGACCTCCGGCCCCGCCTGGTCTTCCTGGCGGCGCTGGTCTTCATTCTGGTCGGCGCCGTCGTGTTCGGGGCGCCGCTCCCGGCCGGCGTCATTCTGGGCGGGACATCAGGCTGGCTACTCTGGTTCGGGGGCGTGACCCTCCTGGCCGTCTGGCTGATCCTGCTGCTGGGCGGGCGACCGCTGAGGGGCGTCCTGATCGCGGGCGTGGTCGCCGCGGCCTCGGGGGCCTTCCTGTTCTACAATCCGCGCACCGGAGCGTTGGCCGTCGCCATTCTGGTGATCTCGACCCTGGTGATGGACGGCGGCGTCCAGCTGGCGCTCGCCCTGAAGCTTCGCCCCGCCGGCGCCTGGCGGTGGCTGTTCGCTTCCGCCCTGGCCTCCGTGATCGCCGCGATCGCACTTTCCGGCGGTGCCTTCGTTGGCGCGACGCCGGGCTGGGGGCCTCTGGTCGGGACCGCCCTGATCAGCAGCGGCCTGGCGCTTCTGCTTTTCGGGCGGGCGGCCGCTCGCCGGATCGCGGCGCACCACGCGGATTGAGCGCGCCTTCCGTCCGGGACGCTGGTTCCGGATCGCGGATCATACCCATAATCCGGTCACCACGCCTCGCAGGACGGAGCCGGCCATGCCCATCGACAGCGCGGGTCTTCTCATCCATCGGCCCGGGCCAGCGGGACCGGAGGTTCTGCTGGTGCATCCCGGCGGTCCCTGGTGGCGCGGCCGGGACGCCGCCGCCTGGTCGATCCCGAAGGGACTGCCCCATGCCGGAGAGACGCTCCCTGAGGCGGCGCTGCGCGAGTTCCGGGAGGAAACCGGACTGGAGCCCCCGCCCCCGCACGCCGCGCTGACCCCCGTACGCACCGGCGGAGGCAAGATCGTCCACTGCTGGCTGGCCGAGGGCGACCTCGACCTGCAAGGTTTTCGCAGCGGGTCGTTCGAGCTCGAGTGGCCTCCCCGGTCCGGGCGGCTCGTCGCCGTGCCGGAGGTCGACGCCGCGCGCTACTTTGGCGAGCCGGAGGCCCTGACGCGGATTCACCTGGGCCAGCGGGCCGTACTGCGGGAAGCCTTCGAGCGGCTGGGCGCGACACCTCCGACCCTGCCGTGAGAGGCGTCGAATTCGGTCCCCGGAGGGGCCGACTTGATCCGCGTCAAGGTCCCGCGGGCGGATACGCCCAAGCTGGGAGGATCACGCCCGCGCCTGGCCGGGCGCCAGTGGAATCGCCATGCCCCCGGAACCGTCCTTCCATGGACTCCACGCGGAAGAGGCGGCCCGGCGGCTGGCTGCGGAAGGGCCCAATCTGCTGTCGGCGGACCGGACCCGGCCCGTGGCGGCGATCGCCCTCTCGGCTCTGCGCGAGCCGATGTTCGTACTGCTCGCCGCCGCCTCGGGGCTCTATCTGGCGCTCGGCGATCGGACGGAGGGGCTGCTGCTGGCGGCGGCCGGCCTCGCCACCATTGCCCTGGTCGTGGCCCAGGAGGTCCGGAGCGAGGCCGCGCTCAGGGCGCTTCGCAGCCTCGCGGATCCCGTGGTCCGGGTGGTCCGCGCGGGCCGGACCCTGGCGATCCCGGCGCGGGAGGTGGTGCGCGGGGATATCGTGCTTCTGGCCGAAGGCCAGCGGGCCCCGGCCGACGGCGTGCTGATCGGACCGGAGGTCCTGCAGATCGACGAATCGGCGCTGACGGGCGAATCCGTCCCGGTCGTCCGCAGCGGCGCCGGCGGATCGTCGGACGGCGCCCTGTCAGACCGGGTCTTCGCCGGAACCCTCGTCGTCGCCGGGCAGGGCGTGCTTCGCGTCACAGCGACCGGCCCGCGCACCGCCCTGGGCGAGATCGGCGCCTCGCTGTCGACGATCGACAGGGACCGCACGCCCCTGCAGAAATCGACGGGCCGCATCGTCGTCTGGATCGGCGTCCTGGCGCTCGTCTTCGCCGTCGCCGTGGCCATGACCTACGGCCTGCTGCGGGGCCTTTGGATCGAAGGCGCCCTGGCCGGCATCACCATCGCCATCGCCCTGATCCCGGAAGAATTCCCGGTGGTCCTGTCGGTTTTTCTCTCCCTCGGCGCCTGGCGCCTGGCGCAGCATCGGGTGCTGGTGCGGCGCGCCGCCGCCATCGAAGCGCTGGGCGGGGCCACCCTGCTTTGCGTCGACAAGACCGGCACCCTGACCGAAAACCGCATGGCCGTGGTCGTTCTCTGGTCGCCGGAAGCCGAGGGGCCGCCCGAAGACGACGACCTGGCGCCGTCCCTGAGGGCGGTGCTGGACATGGCGGTTCTGGCCAGCAGTCCGCAACCGACCGATCCCATGGACATGGCCCTGACGGCGCTGGGGCCGCCGGCGACGGATCGGCCGGAACAGGTCTGGCCGCTGGCGCCGCATCGGCTGGCGGTGGTCCAGACCTGGCGTGAGGCCGGGCGGCTGCGCACCGCGGCCAAGGGCTCGCCGGAAGCGGTCTTCGCCCTCTGCCGGATGACGCCCCTCGAGACCGCATCGGCGCGGTCCGCGCTTGAGCGGCTGGCCTCCGACGGGCTGAGGGTCCTGGCCGTCGCCGAGGCGGTCCATGACGCCCCGGTCGCGGCCCCGGAGGCGCTCGTCTTCGCCTTCAGGGGTCTTGTCGGATTCCTCGACCCCGTCGCCCCGGACGTGCCGGCCGCGCTCCAGGACGCCCGGACGGCCGGCATCGGCGTGGCCATGATCACCGGAGACTATCCCGCGACGGCGTTGAAGATCGCCACCGACGCCGGGATCGACGTGTCAGGCGGCCTGATGACCGGCGCCGGGATCGCAGGGCTTGGCGACGCCGCCCTGGCGGAGCGGCTGCGCACCGTCCGGGTGTTCGCGCGGGTGCAACCCGGCCAGAAGCTGGCGCTTGTCCGCGCCTTCCAGGCCAACGGCTCGGTCGTGGCCATGACGGGCGACGGGGTCAACGACGCCCCGGCGCTGGAAGCCGCGGATATCGGCGTGGCCATGGGCGCGCGCGGCACCGACGTCGCCCGGGAGGCGGCGGACCTCGTTCTGCTCGACGACCGGTTCGGGTCCATCCTCGGCGCGGTGCGGCTGGGCCGCCGCATCTTCACCAACCTGCGCCGCGCTCTGGTCTACATAACCGCCATCCACGTGCCGATCGCCGGCCTGGCCCTGCTGCCGATCCTGCTTGGCGCGCCGCCCCTCCTGTTCCCGGTCCATGTGGTCCTGCTGGAGCTGGTGATCGACCCGGTCTGCTCCCTCGTCTTCGAGGCCGAGCCGAGCGAGCCGGACGCCATGCGACGGCCGCCGCGGGCCCGGACCGCGGGGCTCTTCGGGGTGCGCGAGATCCTCACCGGGCTGGCGCAGGGCGTTGTCATCCTCGCGGCGGTTCTCGCCCTCTACTTGGGCCTCCTGCCCGCCGCGGGCGAACCCGTCGCCCGGGCCGCGGCCTATGTCGCGCTCGCCGTCGGCAACCTGGCCCTGGCCATGGCGATCGGCGCTTCGGCGGGCGTGGGCCTGTTCGGTCCGCATCGCCGGCTCTTCTGGGGCATCTGCGCGGGCCTGGGCGCGATTCTGCTCGTCAGCCTCTACGCGCCGCCGGTCGCCGAGGTCTTCCGCTTCGGCGCGCCCTCCCTGCCGGTCCTGGCGCTGGCGCTGGGAACCGGTCTGCTGGCCGGCGGCTGGCGTGGCGTCGTCCGCGCGCTGCGGGCTTCGCGGTGGCTGGGGCGGGTCAAAACCGGTCGGGCGTCATCCGCGATCCAGACTTGATCGGGATCAGGGGCCGCGTGGTGCGAGCGGCGGGGATCGAACCCGCATGACCGAAGTCGAGGGATTTTAAGTCCCTTGCGTCTACCAGTTTCGCCACGCTCGCGGGCCGGAGCGTGATCTAGCAGCGCCCGCCGGCTTCGGCCATGCGCGCGGATCAGTAGCCGACGGTGGCCGAGGTGGTCATCAGGGCGCCGAGGCCGACCACCCAGAGGATGCAGATCATCAGGCCGATGCCCGAGGTCACCACGCCGCCCATCGCCATGTTCCGGCCCGTCGGCTTGCCGAGGGCGACCAGGCCGAGAACCAGCCCGACCGGGGCCAGGATCCACGAGATCAGGCCGATGACCGGGATCAGCCCGAACACGATCGACAATATGCCCAGCACCAGCGAGGCGACGCCCAGCCCGTTGCTCTGCGGCTGCAGCGGATACAGCCCGCCCTTGTCGTCGTCGCTCATGGTTCCCCCATCGGTTAGAGCCGGATTCGACCTAACGTCGCATGCGACCCGCCCCGGTCAAGCCGGAAACCGTTCAGTGCGCCGCGGCCGCCGCCGGCCGCATCGCCCGGAAGTCCACCTCCGAATCCGCGATCAGCCAGACCAGCGCGGCCCAGGCGGCGACGTTCTGGCTCATCTGCTTCGGATCGATCTTGTCGATCGTATCGTCGGCCGTGTGGTGCAGGTCGAAATAGCGGGTCCCGTCCTGGTTCAGGCCGAACACCGGCACGCCGGCCCCGGCCAGGGGCCCGATGTCGGCCCCGCCGTGCAGTTCGGGCTCGGCCGACGACAGGACGCCGAGCGGATACAGCACCCGGGCCGCCGCCCTGGCGAAGTCGCTGTTCTGCGCGCCGGGCGGCAGGCCGAGCGCATAGACCCGGTCGGCGCCGAAATCGCTCTCGCCGGCGATGATGTGTTTCTCCACCGCCGTCCCGATGCCGCGCAGATAGGCGCCGCCGCCGTTCCCGGTGTCGGTCGGCTGGGCCACCTCTTCCGAGCCGTAAAGGACCACGCGGACCGTGCGGGCCGGACGGCGGCCGCTGTCGCGGATGGCTCTGGCGGCCGCCAGGGTGATGGCCCCGCCGGCGCCGTCGTCGATGGCGCCCGTGCCGAGGTCCCAGCTGTCCATGTGCGAGCCCAGCACGATGATCTCCTCGGGCCGCGACCGCCCCGGGATGTCGCCGATGACGTTCTGGGACACGGTCTCATAGGTGTGCGCGGTCGAGGACAGGCGAACCCGCACCGTCTCGCCCATCCCGATCAGGCGCGAGACCTGGTCGGCGTCCGGCGCGCTGAGCGCGAAGCCCGGCAGCGGAACGCGGCCCTCGACATAGCGGGTCGTGCCCGTATGGGGCATGCGGTGCTCGTCCGAGCCCGCCGAACGCATGATGAAGGCGACCGCGCCCTTGGCGGCGGCGGCGGCCGGTCCCGCGCCCCGGACGCGGCTCAGCGGGCCGTAGCCCGCCCCGTTCTGCATCCGCACCATCTGGCCGGCGTCGACGAAGGCGATCTTGCCCGCCAGCGATCCGGCCGGGGCGGCGTTCAGGGCCTCGAGGCTGTCGAAGCGCACGACCTCGGCCTCGATCACCCCGTTGGTGCCGGGCGAATGGCCCAGGGCGGCTATGGCCAGACGTTGGGGATGGTCGCCCACGATGGAGGCGCTCTCCTCGCCGCGCTCCCAGCCGACCAGCGGGAACTGTTCGATGCGGACGTTCTGGAAGCCCTGCGCCCGCATGTAGCCGGCGGCCCAGGCGGAGGCGTCCTGTTCAGCCTTCGATCCCGCCGGCCGCGGTCCGAAGCGGGTGGTCAGCTGGGTGACGTAGTCGAGCGCGATGTTCTGGTTCAGCGCGGCGTCACGGACCGCTTCAGCCCGCTGGATGGTGGCGGCGTCCTGCGCGAAGGCCGGAGCGGCGAGCGTCAACGCGAACGCGCTGGCGGCGAGAAGGCGGGCGGACAGACGCATGACGGCTCCGGGACTCAGACGGGGGAGCCGGAACCTGGACCGTGCGAGGACAACGGACAAGCTGGACGGGCCAGAGTTTTCACCCTGCTGCCATAACCGGGCTTACTCGCCCTTGATGTACGGCTCGACCGGCCCCTGCAGCTTGACCGTCAGAGCCTTGCCGCGACGGTCGACGCGGTTGCCGACGGCCAGACGGACCCAGCCTTCCGAGACGCAGTATTCCTCGACATTGGTCTTGTCCTCGCCCTTGAAGCGGACGCCGATCCCCTTCTGCAGCAGTTCGCCGTCGTGGAAGGGGCTGTCGGGATCGACGGACAGGCGGTCGGGAAGGGCGGCGTCGGTCATGAGATCGCTCGGAAGGCGGAACAGTGGCGACGGCCTTTAGCCGACCGCGCGGGCCCTGTCCAAGACCCTTGACCTGACGCCGCGTCAATCGGCTAGGTTCGTTGCGAATAGCTACGGACCCCGAATGAGCGACCTCGTCATCCGCGACTTCATCGCCCCGGCCGCCGACGGCTATCCGCTGTCCATGCGTCTGGTCTCGGCGTCCGACCCGACCGTCGCCGTCATGGTCAGTTCGGGGACGGGCTTTCCCAAGGGATTCTACGACCGGTTCGCCCGCCGGCTGGCCGGGCGCGGCGCGGCGGTCCTGACCTATGACTTCCGCGGCATCGCCGGATCGCGACCCGACGATCTGGCCGGCATGGAAATGGACTATCCGGACTGGGGCCGCCTCGACATGCCCGCCGCACTCGACGCCCTGCTCAAGGCCGCGCCCGGCCTGACGGTCGTCCATGTCGGCCACAGCGTCGGCGGCCATTTCCTCGGCTTCATGCCCAACCAGCACCGTATCGCGCGCCACGCCTTCGTCTCGGTCGGCAGCGGCTTCTGGGGCCGCCACCATCGGGCCTACAACCCGCTGGAACTGACGTTCTGGCTGCTGTACGGCCCGTGGAGCCTGATGCGGCATGGCTATATCAAGGGCGGCGGCCTGTGGGCCGGGACCGATCTGCCGCGCGGCGTCTACACCACCTGGCGGCGCTGGTGCCTGAAGGAGCCCTATTTCCGCGACGAGCTGAAGGACCGGCTGCAGCCGCATCATTTCGACGCCGTGACCGCCCCGATCCGCTCGTGGATCTTCACCGACGACCCGATCGCGACCCCGGTCACCTCGCCTATCCTGCTCGACGTCTATCCCAACGCGCCGCGCGAGGTCGCCGTCCGCGCCCCGTCCGACTACGGGGCGGCGCGCATCGGCCACGAGGGGGCCTTCCGGAAGGGCATGGAGACTTTGTGGGACGAGATGTTCGACTGGCTGGTTGAACCGGACGCCCCGGCGCCTAGTTAGACGGCTCCCCCGCCCGCTTCCGGGCCCGGAGCCTTCCATGACCGACCAGCCCGTGATCACCGTCGACGGCCACGCCATTCCCCTGCTCGGCTTCGGAACCTGGAACCTGACGCCCGAGGACGCCCGGCGCATGGTCGCCGAGGCCCTCCGTATCGGTTATCGCCACCTCGACACGGCCTGGATCTACCATAATGAGGCGGCGGTCGGAGACGGCATCCGCGACGCCATCGAGGCCGGCCACATCGCCCGCGACGACATCTGGCTGACCACCAAGATCTGGGTGCAGCATTTCGACCGTGAGGGCCTGCTGAGGCAGGCCCGCGAATCCGCCGCCAGCCTCGGCTTCACGCCCGACCTACTGCTGCTGCACTGGCCGAAGACCGAGCCGTCATTCGCCGAAACCCTCGGAGCCCTGAACGAGGCGCAGGAGCAGGGCCTGACCCGGACCATCGGCCTGTCCAACTTCCCCTCGGCCGAGTTCCGCGAGGCGCAGACGCTGTCGAAGGCCAAACTGGTCACCAACCAGGTCGAATACCACCCTTACCTCAAGCTCTCGAAGCTCAAGGCCGCGGCGAAGGAACTGGGCTCCTCCATCACCGCCTGGTCGCCCCTGGCCCAGGGCAAGATCGCCGACGACCCCACCCTGATCGAGATCGGAAAGGCTCACGGCAAGTCGCCCGGTCAGGTGACCCTGCGCTGGCTGATCCAGCAGAACGTCATCGCCATTCCGCGCACCTCCAAGGTCAGCCGGGCCGAGGAGAGCTTCGACATCTTCGACTTCCAGCTCTCGTCCGAGGAGATGGACCGCATCCACGCCCTCGCGCGCCCCGACGGCCGTCTCGGCGACTGGATTGATCCCGCGTTCAAATGGGATGAAGAATGGGCCTGAAGCGCCGCGCAGAGTCGGCGCGCCAAGGGAGCGAACCATGGGCTCGGTGCTTGGGTTTCCCGGCGTCGATCCGCTTGATGCAGCGGTCGGCGCGAGGCTGAAACGGTGGCGCGAAGACCGGGGCCTGTCCATCGAGGACGTCGCGGCCCTGATCCACATGCCCGTAGAGAACGCCCGCCGCGCCGAGGCCGGCCGCGCACATCTGACCACCGCCCAGATCGGCGCCGCGACCAGCGCCCTGCACCTGCCGCTATGGGCGCTGGTGTCGGACACGCGGGCCTACTGAAAAGGCCGCACCCGCCATGGCGTGACACGACGCCCGCGCCCGCCTAATCCATGACGCTCGGACGGAGCGTTTCATTGGCCTACAAATCCCTGCGCGACTTCATGGCCATGCTTGAGGCCGAGGGCGAACTGGTTCGCGTGTCCGAGCCGGTCTCCACCCATCTCGAGATGACCGAGATCCAGACCCGGCTGCTGCGCAACGGCGGCCCGGCGGTCCTGTTCGAAAAGCCCGTCATGCCCGACGGCTCGATCAGCCCCATCCCCTGCCTCGCCAATCTGTTCGGCACGGTGAAGCGCGTGGCCATGGGCGTGACCATGGACAAGAAGACCCGCACCACCGCCGCCGAGCTGCGCGAGGTCGGCGAACTGCTGGCGTTCCTGCGCAACCCGACGCCGCCGCGCGGCCTGTCGGACGCCATGGAGATGCTGCCGCTGGCCCAGACGGTCATGTCGATGCGGCCGAAGGTGGTGAAGACCGCTCCCGTCCAGCAGGTCGTGCTCAAGGGCGACCAGATCGACCTGACCTCCCTGCCCGTCCAGGGCTGCTGGCCCGGCGAGCCCGCGCCCCTGATCACCTGGGGCCTCGTCGTCACCAAAGGCCCGTCGGAGGATCGCGAGGATGACTTCAACCTCGGCATCTACCGCATGCAGGTCCTGGGCAAGGACAAGGCGATCATGCGCTGGCTGGCCCATCGCGGCGGGGCCCAGCACTACGCCCGGCACAAGAAGGCGGGGAAGAAGGGCCCACTGCCCTGCGCCGTCGTGCTCGGGGCCGATCCCGGGACCATTCTGGCGGCGGTGACGCCCGTGCCGGACACCCTGTCGGAATACCAGTTCGCCGGCCTGCTGCGCGGGGCCAAGGCCGAGCTGGTCCCCTGCAAGACCATCCCGTTGATGGTCCCGGCCAACGCCGAGATCGTGCTGGAAGGCCATGTCCTGTTCGACGAGCACGCACCCGAGGGGCCCTACGGCGACCACACCGGCTATTACAACTCGGTCGAGACCTTCCCGGTCTTCCAGGTCACCGCCATCACCATGCGCCGCGACCCCATCTATCTGACCACCTTCACCGGCCGCCCGCCGGACGAGCCCTCGGTGCTGGGCGAGGCGCTGAACGAGGTCTTCATCCCCCTGCTGCGCCAGCAGTTCCCCGAGATCACCGACTTCTGGCTCCCGCCCGANGCCGTGGTGTCGATGAAGAAGGCCTACCCCGGCCACGCCAAGCGGGTGATGCTGGGCGTCTGGAGCTATCTGCGCCAGTTCATGTACACCAAGTGGGTGATCGTCGTGGACGACGACATCGACGCCCGCGACTGGAAACAGGTCATGTGGGCCATCTCGACCAAGATGGACCCGGCGCGCGACATCACCCTGATCGAGAACACCCCGATCGACTACCTGGACTTCGCCAGTCCCGAGAGCGGCCTCGGCTCCAAGATCGGCCTCGACGCCACCGACAAATGGCCGCCCGAGACGAAGCGCGAATGGGGCGAGGAAATCCGCATGGAGGAGGCCGTCGTTTCGCGTGTGTCCGACATCTGGGACGCGCTCGGATTGCCGGGTGACGGAACGCCGATCTGGAAGTGATGCGCGGGAGCGACGCTGTCCGCGTCCCTTGGCGGATTGTGACCAAAAAACGCTTTCCAGATGACGAAACCGTAATCTAACGTGCCGGTCCGGCTTGTCTCCCATGGAACCGTCCCGATGAAATCTGTTCTCGTCCTCGCCGCCGCCATCGTCATGGCGATGCCCGCAGTGTCGGTCCCGACCGTCGCTGACGCCCAGGTGCTGACCGGCCGGGGCCGCGCCACCCCCATGCGCCGGGCTCGCCCCGCTCCGCCGCGCCTGACCGAGGCCGAGGAAGATCGTCTGTGGGACGCCCAGAGCGAAGTCGGGACCATCGACGACAGGGTCGCCGAACTTCAGGCCGCCGGCCAGGCCCAGGGCGGCCTGACCCCCGAGCAGCAGGCCCAGCTGAACGCCCACGCCGCGCGGCGCACGGAACTTCAGACCATAATCACCCGGCTGGAAGCCAAGCGCGACCGCTGAACCGCCTTCAGTCGCAACAGCGGGCCCAGAACCTCGGCCCGGCCACCAGCCGCAGCCATGAGCGGGCCGTTTAAGCGCAGGCTGATCGCGCCCGCACGTTCAAGCCCAACCTTGCGGACTTGCCTCGAACGAACGGACGGCGGATGAGGGGGGCCATGCGCTCCGCCCTGATCCTCGCCGCCTGCGCGGCCCTCGTGTCGAGTCCCGTCATGTCCCAGTCCGCGTCCCCGTCCGTCCCCAACGCCGCGCCGTGGGATCAGCCCTTCCTGCCGCCCGCGCCCGAATGGGACGGCGCCAGCCGAACCCTGCTGCGCGACGCCTCGGACCCCTGGGTCACAGCCTTCGAGATCGATCCCGCTCACGACTTCAGCCCGACCTATGCCGACACCCGGGCCTGGTTCGACCGGCTGGACGCCGCCTCTGACCTGATCCGCATCGAACAGTTCGGCGTCTCGCCCGAGGGCCGGCCGATCTACGCGGTCATCGCCTCAAAGGACGGCGCGGCCTTCGATCCGTCCAAACCCGTTCTGATGGCCCAGGCTGGCATCCACCCGGGCGAGATCGACGGCAAGGACGCGGGCATGATGCTGCTCCGCGACATCGCCTTCAACGGCAAGGACGAGTTGCTGGACCGGGTCAATCTGATCCTCATCCCCATCCTGTCGGTCGACGGCCACGAGCGCGCCTCGGCCTACAGCCGCCCCAACCAGCGCGGTCCCCGCATCCAGGGCTGGCGCAACACCGCGGCCAACCAGAACCTGAACCGCGACTATCTCAAGCTGGACCAGCCCGAGATGCGGGCGGTGCGCGGCCTGATCCTCAAATACCGGCCCGACCTCTACGTCGACATCCACGTCACCGACGGCATGGATTACCAGTACGACGTCACCTACGGCTTCAACGGCGAGAACGGGGCCTACTCCCGCTCGCCCGCCAGTTCGCACTGGCTGAACGACGTCTTCAAGCCCGTGATCAATGCGGGGCTGGAGGCCCGGGGCCATATCCCGGGCGAGCTGGTCTTCGGCGTCGACGACGCCAATCCGCGCGCGGGCCTGTCGGACGGCGGGCTCGGCGAGCGCTTCTCGAACGGCTGGGGGACCGCGGCCCACGTGCCGACCATCCTGATCGAGAACCACAGCCTGAAACCGTATGAGCAGCGAGTTCTGGGGACCTATGTCTTCCTCGAGGACGCCTTGCGCCTGCTCGCCCGCGACGGAAGCGCCCTGCGCGCCGCCATCACCGCCGACAGCGCCCTGCGCCCCGCCGCCATTCCGGCGAACTTCCAGGCCGAGACCACTCCGGCCTACACCCGAAGCTTCAAGGGCATCCGCTACGAGACGTATGACAGCCCCGCCTCGGGCCGCCGGGAAATCCGCTGGCTCGGCCAGGCCGATCCCGAGCCCTGGGCCCTGCCCTTCTTCGGTTCGAAGCCGACCCTGACCCTGGCGCGGCCTGAGGCCTACTGGGTGCCGTCGTATCGGTCCGACATCATCGAACGCCTGCGGATCCACGGCGTCCGCATGGAGACGCTCGACGCGCCGCGCACCGTATCGGTCGAGATGCTCAGCCTCGACGACCCCAAGGTCGCCGCCCGCCACAACGAGGGCCATGTGCAGGTCGCCGTCACTGCCGTGACGCCCCGCCGCCGCGACTGGACCTTCCCCGCCGGCTCGGTCCGCGTGCCGACCGACCAGCCGCTGGGCGACGTCGTCGTCCTGCTGCTGGAGCCCCAGTCGAGCGAGAGCTTCTTCGCCTGGGGCATGTTCCCCGAGGTGCTCAGCCGCGTCGAATACATCGAGGGCTACGCCATCGCCCCGCTGGCCGAGGCCATGATGGCCGCCGACCCCGCCCTGAAGGCCGCCTTCGAGGCCAAACTGGCCGCCGACCCGGCCTTCGCCGCCGACGGCGACGCGCGTCTGCAGTGGTTCTACGAGCGAACCCCGTTCTATGATGACCGCTACCGGCTCTATCCGGTGGGGCGCGAGACCTGATCCATGGACATCCTGACCGACATGACCCACGGCCAGGCCGCCGCTCTGTGGAGCGGCCTGATGATCCTGCTGATGGTGGTGCTCGGCGCTCGGGTCGCGGTGGCGCGACGAGGGAACAAGGTCGTGCTGGGTGACGGGGGCAACGCCGAGGTCCTGCTCGCCTCGCGGATTTTCGGCAACGCCGCTGAATACATCCCGGCGGGGATCGGCGCCCTCGCCGTCCTGGCCATGCTGGGGATGCCCGCCTACGTGCTGCATGGCCTTGGCGCAGCCCTGTTCCTCGGCCGTCTGGTTCACGCCGTTAGCCTGAGCGAAAAACGCCCGACCGCTGGCCGTGTCATCGGCATGGGCCTGACCTGGCTCTCACTGGGCCTCGCCGGCCTGATGCTCATCGTGCACGCCTTTGCCGGTCCCGCGCATGGCTGATGGCGGCGGCTGACGCCCCTCGAACGGCCGACCCCGTCGAGCCGGTTGCGCCGGCTCCCCGGCCCGGCCATATCGGGGCATGACCTCCCCGCGTGACGCCGCCGCCTCTCCCGACATCCTGCCCGAACTGGTCGCCGCCGCGCTGAGGGCCGGCGCCGACGCCGCCGAGGCCGTCTCGGCCGAGCGCGCCTCCCTGTCCATCGGCGTCCGCAACGGCGCCCTCGAGGACGTCGAGCGCGAGGAAAGCCGCGACCTGGGCCTCCGCGTCTTCATCGGCACGCGTCAGGCGACCGTCTCCGCCTCCGACCTGTCCGACGCGACCCGCGCCCGGCTCGTCGAGCGCGCGGTGGCCATGGCCCGGCTCGCCCCGGAAGACCCTTACGCCGGCCTCGCCCCGCAGGACCGGCTGGCCCGCGGCCCTCTTCCCGACCTCGACCTGTACGATTCGGCCGAACGCAGCGCCGCCGAACTGGAGGCCGTCGCCGCGGAAGCCGAGGCCTCCGCCCTCGCCGTGCCTGGCGTCGCCAAATCCGAGGGGGGCCACGCCTCAGCCTCGACCAGCCGCTGGCGGCTGGTGACCTCGCACGGCTTCGACGGCGCCTATCACGGCTCGGCCTTCTCGCTGGGCGTCGGCGTCATCGCCGAGAAGGACGGCGCCATGGAGCGCGGGGGCGAGCATCGCGCCGTGCGCCACCTCTCGGACCTCCCGGGCGCGGAGGCTATCGGCTCCGAGGCCGGACGTCGCGCCGTCGCCCGCACCGGCCCGCGCAAGATCGCCTCGACCACCGCCCCGGTGATCTTCGAGAACCGCGTCGCCGGCCAGGTTCTGTCGCCGCTTCTGGGCGCCATGTCCGGCCCGTCGGTCGCGCGCGGCGCCTCCTTCCTCAAGGATCGGCTGGGCCAGCGGGTCCTGCCGGCCGGCGTCAACCTCATCGACGACCCCTTCCGGCCACGCGGCCTCGGCTCCACCCCCTTCGACGACGAGGGCGTCGCCGTCTCGCGCCAATCAATCATTGATGACGGCCTTCTGACCACCTGGCTGTTGAACAGCGCCGCCGCGGCCCAGCTGGGCATGGCCTCGACCGGCCACGCCTCGCGCGGCCTCGCCGGCCCGCCCGGAGTGGCGACCCACAACCTGCATCTGGAGCCGGGCGAGGTCGATCTGGCCGGCCTGATGGGCGAGGCCGGAACCGGGCTTCTGGTCACCTCCATGTTCGGTCCGTCGCTGAACGCCCACACCGGCGACTGGTCGGCCGGCGTCTCGGGCTTCTGGTTCGAGAACGGCCAGATCGCCTGGCCGGTCAGCGAGGTCACTGTCGCCGGCAAGCTGCTGGACCTCTACGCCCGCATGCAGCGCGGCTCGGACCTGGAGTTCCGCAGCTCGTTCAACAGCCCGTCCCTGCTGTTCGACGGCGTCGCCATCGCCGGCAAATGACCGACCTCGCCGCCGACCTGCTGCTGATCCGCGACGCGGCCCTCGCCGCCGGCACCCTGGCGCTGGCCGAGCGCGAGGGCGGGCTAAAGATCTGGTCCAAATCCGGCGGCTCGCCCGTCACCTCGGCCGACATGGCCGTGGACGCCCTGCTGAAGGACGCGCTGCTCTCCGCCCGGCCGGACCACGGCTGGCTGTCGGAAGAAACGGACGACACCGACGCGCGCCTCTCGCAGCGCCGTCTGTTCGTGGCCGATCCCATCGACGGCACCGTCGCCTATATGAAGGGCAAGCCGTGGTGGTGCATTCCCATCGCCATCGTCGAGGACGGCCAGCCCGTCGCCGCCGTCATCCACGCCCCGGCCCTGGGCGAGACCTTCACCGCCGTGCGCGGCGGCGGCGCCTTCCTGAACGGCCGACCGATCACCGCTTCGGACACCACCGATCTGGACGACGCCTCGGTCCTGGCCGACGCCCGGCTGATGGAAGGGCCGCACTGGCCCGAGCCCTGGCCGGTCATGCGCTATGAGAAGCGCAACGCCATCGCCTACCGCATGGCCCTGGTCGCCGCCGGCGCCTTCGACGCCGCCATCGCCCTGACCCCGAAATGGGATTGGGACGTCTGCGCCGGCGCCCTGATCGTCGAGGAGGCGGGCGGCCGCGTCAGCGACCACCACGGCCATCCCTGGCGCTTCAACCAGTTCGATCCGCGGCAGAACAGCCTGATCTGCAGCGCCCCGGCGCTTCACCCGTTGATCGTACGACGCACAGCGCCTATTCCGCTCGCGCCCCGCCAGACCGACCGGATCCCCTGATGACCACCGAATCCAACGCCCCCCAGCTGCTGCACCTCGTCATCGGCGGCGAGCTGCGCCACCTCGACGCCCCGGTGTTCCGCGATCTGTCCAAGGTCGAATTCGTCGGCGCCTTCCCCAACTACGAGGAAGCCCGCAAGGCGTGGAAGGCCCGGGCCCAGGCCACGGTCGACAATGCGCATATGCGGTATTTCATCCTCCACGCGCACCGGATGATCGATCCGCGCGGCGACGACCACGCCCACTGAGCGGAACTCCCCCTCGGCCTGGGACGCTTTCAGGCGTATATTGCCACGCCTGAAAGCGGAGAAATCCCATGACTCCCACCCTGATCGTCCTGGCCCTCGTCGCCCTCGGCGTCGCCATCGTCGTCTGGGCCACCCGCCGCAAGCCGGACTCCCCGCGCGTGGGCCCGCAGGAAGGCGACACCGCCTGGAACGACCCCGTCACCCCGGGTGAGCCGGCCCGCCCGATTCCCCGCGCCGACGCCTTCGCCGACGCGCCCCCGGTCCGCGACCTGCCCCGCGATCCGCAGCCATGACCCTGTTCGGACGCACCCTGGGCGGCGAGGAAATCGCCTCCCTCGTCTTCCTGCTGATGGCGCTGGTGCTGTGGATCGGGGTGTGGCGCGGCGCGCGCGGCTGGAAAAGCTGGATCAACCGGTCGCCGGAAGGTCGGGAGGCCAGGCGGGCCGCCGGCGTGGAGGGCAAGGACCCGCCGCCGCCGGCCTCGACAGGCCCGCGCGACCCGACCCGGCCGTGGGATTGACGCCGCCTACTCCCGCTTCAGCAGTTTCTCGGTCAGGACCGTGCCCCACCAGCCGGCCTTGAACTCGGCCCGGATCGCCTTCGGGTCGTAGGCGTCGCTGTCGATCCAGTCGATGAAGCTGACCCCCGTCGGCTCGACCTCCTTCAGGTATTTCTCCAGCGTATAGTCCAGCACCCCGGTCAGCCCCTCGCGGTGGTGCAGGTATTTTTTCGACAGCTGGTCGATGGCCACGCTGATCGGTTCGCCCAGATGGAAGTGGCGATAGAAGACCGCCATCATCCCGGCCCGGTCCGCCCCTGACTTGCAGTGGATCAGCACCGGATAGTCGATGGTCCGGAACAGTTCGCGCGCCCGGTGCACCCGGTCCTTCTGCGGTGGATCGCGCGAGTCCAGCGGCGCGTCGATCAGGGTCAGGCCGAGCCGTTCGCAGGCCTCCTTCTCCAGCGCATAATAGGCCTCGTCCCGCGCACCCCGCAGGTTGATGACCGTCCTGATCCCCTGCGTCTTCCAGTACGCCAGCTGGCGCGGCGACGGCTGGTTGGTCCGCACCAGATCGGGCCCCAGCCAGTGGGCGTTCATGAACCACCGGCGCAGGAAGGCGTGATCCTTCCAGACATAGTCCCACCGGGCCTTGAACCGGCCGGCCGGGGTGGTGAGGTCGTAACGGGGCATGGGGGTGAGATAGCCTCCACCGCGGCACGACGCCACCGTCGGGCAGGCGAGACAATTCGTGTGAGACATGATCGACACTCGCCCGGCCACAACCACGACAACCGCGACAAGGTCGACACCGCTTGACTTCCCTCCCGAGCCGTCCGACCTCGGACCGATGACGCCGCCCGCCCCCGCCGACGAAGAGAAGGAGTCCCTTCGCCCCCTGCTGGCGCGGATCTGGCGCGACTACCTTTCGCATCACAAGGCAGCGCTGTTCCTGTCGATGCTGTGCGCCGCCGTGGCCGGCGGCCTGTCGGCCCTGACGCTGAAGCTGCTCGAGCCTGCCGTGAACGGCCTGTTCCTGCAGACCGACACGCCCATCAAACTGTGGGGCGTGATCGACATCCCGCCCGGTCAGGCCCTGATCTACATCCCCGCCGCCATCGTCCTGGTCGCCATCGTCTGGACGATCGCCTCACTGGGGCAGGCCGCCCTGGTGAACCGGCTGGGCCACGGCATCGTCGGCGACATCCAGGTGCGGCTGTTCGGCGCCATGATCCGCGCCGACCTGGCCCGGCTGCGCAGCCAGCACAGCGGCAGCTTCGTCTCCTCGGTCCTGTTCGACGCCAACCTGGTGCGCGAGGCCTTCACCAACGGCGTCGTCAACTACACCCAGCACAGCATCACCCTGTTCGCCGTCATCGTGGCCATGGCCCTGATCGACTGGCAGCTGACCGCCATCGTCCTGCTGGGCGTGCCCCTGATCACCGTCGTCCTGCGCCGCTTCTCGCGGCGCACGCGCAAGGCCACCACGGGAGCGATGAAGGAGACCGAAAACCTCTCCACCGCCCTGATGGAGAACCTCGACGGCGTCCGCCTGATCAAGATCGAGAACCGCGAGGCGGCCGAGGAGGCCCGCGTCGGCGACGTCGTCTCCCGCCGCCAGCGGCACGTGATCAAGAGCGCCGACTCCAGAGCCTTCGCCGGCCCCTTCTCCAACCTCGTGGCCATGATCGTGGTCGCCGCCGTCATGGCCTACGCCGGCTGGCGCGCGCAGGACGGAGCCATGAGCGTGGGCGCCTTCGCCGCCTTCATCGGCCTGCTGATGGCCGCCGGCCAGTCGCTGCGGCAGGTGACCAATCTGCAGACCGTGATGACCGAGGGCCTGACCGCCGCGCGGCGCCTGTTCGCCGCCCTCGACATTCAGCCCGAGATTCGCGACACGCCCGACGCCGCGCCCTTCGACAACGGCCCCACGACCGTCGCCTTCCACCATGTGTCGTTCGCCTATGGGCCGGCTTCCGAAGGGACGGCCCCGACCCTGTCGGACGTCAGCCTGACCGTCGCCCCCGGCGAGACCGTCGCCCTCGTCGGCCCGTCCGGCGGCGGCAAGTCGACCATCCTCAGCCTGCTGCCGCGCTTCTATGACGTCACCGGCGGCGCCGTGACCCTGAACGGCCGCGACATCCGCGAATTGAAGCTGCACGACCTGCGCGCCTCCATCGCCCTGGTGACGCAGGAGCCCTTCCTGTTCGACGACACCCTCGCCGCCAACATCGCCTAYGGCCGCCCCGGCGCCWCSGMAGASGACATCRTCGCCGCCGCCCGCGCCGCCGCCGCGCACGACTTCATCACCGCCCTGCCCGAGGGCTACGCCACCCGCGCMGGCGAGGCCGGCCTGCGCCTGTCCGGCNGACTTCATCACCGCCCTGCCCGAGGGCTACGCCACCCGCGCCGGCGAGGCCGGCCTGCGCCTGTCCGGCGGCCAGCGCCAGCGCATCGCCATCGCCCGCGCCTTCCTCAAGGACGCCCCGATCCTGCTGCTGGACGAGGCCACCAGCGCCCTCGACACCGAGAGCGAGGCGCTGGTCCAGGAGGCGCTCGAGCGACTGATGAAGGGACGGGCTGCGCTGATGATCGCCCACCGTCTGTCGACCGTGCGCAACGCCGACCGCATCCATGTGATCGAGGCCGGCCGGGTCGTCGAGACCGGGACCCATGATCAACTGGTCCGCAAGGGCGGCCTGTATTCGCGGCTGGCGAAGCAGCAGTCGCTGGACGGCGATCCGGTAACCGTGGCGGCGGTCAGTTGAACTTGCCTCCCTCGCTCCGCCCTCCCGCCGTCATCCTCGGGGTTGACCCGAGGATCGGACCATCGGCCTCTCGACGCCCGGCGTTGCTCCACCGTCCGGAGGGCCGGCACGACGACCGTGCGGCTCTACATCTGGCCCTCGGGTCAAGCCCGAGGGTGACGGTTCTGGAAAGCGGCGCGTCATGAGACCCCTCCGCAACCCCCTCATCCAGGCCGTCCTGGCCTGGACCCTGGCCCAATGGATGCGTTTCTGCTTCGCCACCATCCGCTGGACGCACGAGAACGAGGCCGTGGCCGAAAAAGTCTGGGCCGACGGCGGCGGCGTGCTGTGCGCCTTCTGGCATTCGCGGATCGGCCTCAGCCCCGCCTGCTGGCCGCTGGACAGAGCCCAGCCGGCCAAGGCCCTGATCTCCCTCAGCCCCGACGGCCAGTTCATCGCCAGGGCCGTCGCCCGGCAGGGCTTCCCGGCCATCCGCGGCTCTTCCTCCAACAAGGACAAGGCCGACAGGGCCAAGGGCGGCTCCCAGGCCCTGCGCGACGGCCTGCGCCAGCTCAAGATCGGCGCCCTGGCCATCACCCCCGACGGCCCGCGCGGCCCGATGCGCGAGATGGCCGAGGGCATGCCTCTGCTGGCCAAACTTTCGAAGGCGCCGGTGCTGTTCATCGGCCTGTCCTGCAATCCGGCGATCCGGCTCAGGAGCTGGGACCGGGCGTTGCTGCCCCTGCCATTCGGACGCGGCGCCATCGTCTGGGATGTCGACCGCTATCCGGAGGGGGCCGAACTGGCCGATGTGGCCCGCGCCTGGGCCGGACGGCTGACCGCCGTCGAGGCCGCCGCCGACGCCCTCGTCGGCCTGGAGCGCGTGTGACGTGAGCCCGGCCCTGATCGTCTACCGCCTGCTGACCCGGATGCTGGAGCCGCTGGCCCCGCGCCTGCTCGACGCCCGCGCCAAACAGGGCAAGGAAGACCCCGCCCGGGTCGATGAACGCCTCGGCCTGACCTCGGTCGCCCGGCCGGCCGGCGATCTCGTCTGGCTGCACGGCGTCAGCGTCGGAGAAACCCTGTCCCTGCTGCCCGTTGTGGAGCGGCTGCGGCAGGCGCGGCCCGACCTGACCGTGCTGGTCACCTCCGGCACCCTGACCTCGGCCACGCTTCTGGCCCGCCGCCTGCCCCCCGGCGTCATCCACCAGTTCGCCCCCGTCGACGCCCCCGGGGCCGTCGCCGCCTTCCTCGACCACTGGAAGCCGTCGCTGGCCGTCTTCGTCGAGAGCGAGCTGTGGCCCAACCTGATCCTCGCGGCCCGCAAACGCGACGTCGGACTGGTCCTCGCCAGCGCCCGCATCACCGAAAAGACCGTCGCCGGCTGGCGCCGTTTCCCCGGCGCGGTGCGGGAAATCCTCTCCGCCTTCGACCGCATCCTGCCGCAGGACGAGACCTCGGCCGCCCGACTGGAAAGCCTCGGCGCCCGGATCGACGGCCAGGTGAACCTGAAGCTTTCGGGCGAGGCGCCGCCGCACGACGCCGCCGCCTTCACCCGCCTCAGCGCCGCCATCGGCGACCGGCCCGTGGTCGTCGCCGCCAGCACCCATGACGGCGAGGAGATCGCGCTCGTCCGCGCCCTCGACAAGCTGGCCGACCGGCTGTGTCTCATCATTGTGCCGCGCCATCCCGAACGCACCCCCGCGATCGCCGCCGCCCTGACCCGCGACGGCTACCGCTTCGCCCTCCGCTCCGAGGGACGCGAGCCCGACCGCGACACCGACCTCTATGTCGCCGACACCCTCGGCGAGATGGGCCTGTTCCTGCGGCTGGCCGACGTCGTGGTGATGGGCGGCTCCTTCTCCGCCGCGCTGGAGAAGCCCCCCGTGGGCGGCCACAATCCGCTCGAGCCGGCCCGCCTCGGCAAGCCCGCCGTCACCGGTCCGGACATGACCAACTGGGCCGCCGTCGCCGACGCCCTGGTCGCGGCCGGGGGCCTGACGGTGGTTCAGGCGCCGTGGGACCTGCCCGCCGTCATCGCCCCCCTGCTGGCCGATGACGCCGGGGCCAAACGCATGGGCGAACGCGGCCGCCGCGCCGCCGCCGAGGCCGGCTCGGGCCTCGACCGGCTGTGGGATGTGGTCGAACCCCTGCTGCCCCGCCCCCCGCTGCGAGGCCGCCGATGAAGCTGAACACCCCCCGCTGGTGGTATACGCGCGACGCCCGCCACGGCGCGGTCGCCCGCACCCTGCTCAAGCCCCTGTCATGGGTCTGGGCGACGGCCACGGCGCGCCGCATCGCCCGCGCCACGCCGGTGGATCCGGGCGTGGCGGTGATCTCGGTCGGCAATCTGACCGTCGGCGGCTCGGGCAAGACCCCGGTGACCCGCGAGGCCATCCGCCTGCTGCACGAGGCCGGCGTCGACGCCCATGGCCTGTCGCGCGGCTATGGCGGATCGCTGCGCGAGCCGACCCGGGTCGACCCCGCCATCCACACCGCCGCCGATGTCGGCGACGAGCCCCTGATGCTGGCCCTCGGCGGCCCGACCTGGATCGCCCATGACCGCGTCGCCGGCGCCCGCGCTGCGGCGGCGGCCGGCGCCCAGGTCATGGTCCTCGACGACGCTCACCAGAACCCGACCCTCGAGAAGACCCTCAGCCTCGTCGTCGTCGACGGCGAGACCCGGGGCGACGAATGGCCTTTCGGCGACGGCTCGGTGTTTCCCTCGGGTCCGATGCGCGAGAAGCTCCGGCACGGCCTGGCCCGCGCCGACGCCGTGGTCGTGCTGCTCCCGGCCGACGCCCCGGGCGCCGATCCGGAACTGCTCGAGGCCTTCGGCGACCTGCCGGTCCATATCGCCCGGCTCATGCCCGCGGGCCCGCCGCCCCGGGGGCCGATCGTCGGCTTCGCCGGCATCGCCAAGCCGTGGAAGGTCGAACGCGCCCTCGACGCCGCCGGCGCCGAACTGGTCGACTTCGCCCCCTTCCCCGACCACGCCGCCTTCCGCGAGGCCGACCTGGCCTTTCTCGCCGACCGCGCCTCGCATTTCAAAGCCCGGCTGGTCACCACCGAAAAGGACTGGTTCCGCCTGCCGCCCGCGTGGCGCGGCCGGGTGCTGTCGTGGCCGGTCAAGGCGACGTTCGAGGACGAGGCCGCCTTCCAGCGGCTGCTGCTGGGGGCGGTCCGATCCTATTCCGCCCGGTAGACGATCCCGCCCCGCATCACGAACCGCACCCGCTCGAGCTCCGTCACGTCGCTCAGCGGATCGCCCGTCACCGCGATCAGGTCCGCCGGCATGCCCGCCGCGATGCGCCCGGCCTCGTTCGAGATCCGCAGGTGCGCCGCGGCCCCGACGGTCGCCGCCTGCACCGCCTCCAGCGGCGTCAGGCCCGCGCGCACCAGCAGGGCGAACTCCTGGGCGTTGTCGCCATGGGCCGAAACCCCGGTGTCGGTGCCGAACGCGATCCGCACCCCGCCGTCATGCGCGCGCCGCGCCATGTCCAGCATCTTCGGGCCCGCTTCCAAGGCCTTGGCCGTCTGCGCCGGGGTGAAGAAATTGTTCGGTCCCGAAGCGATCCGGCCCACGAAGTCGCCCGCCAGCAGGGTCGGCACCAGATACGTCCCCTCGCGCCGGAACAGGCGGATGGACTCGTCGTCCAGATAGGTGCCGTGCTCGATCGAGTCGCCGCCGGCGCGCAGGAAGGCGTTGATCCCGTCCACGCCGTGGGCATGCGCCGTCACCTGGCGCCCCATCCGGTGCGCCGCGCCGACGATGGCCGCCAGCTCCTCGTCCGAGAACTGCTGGCCCAGGCCCGCCGCCGTATTCGACAGCACCCCGCCCGTGGCCGTGATCTTGATGATGTCGGCGCCCGAACGGACCTGCAGCCGCACCGCCCGCATGCAGTCGTCCACGCCCGAGCAGACGCTCTCGTCCGACAGCAGGTGCATGACGTCTTCGCGGTAGCCGTTGATGTCGCCGTGCCCGCCGTGAACCGAGACGGCCGAGCCCGAGGCGATGATCCGCGGGCCCGGCACGTCGCCGCGGCGCACGGCCTCCCTCAGGGCGAAGATCGACTCATTGGTCGCCCCCAGGTCCGCCACCGTCGTGAACCCCGCCATCAGGGTGCGCCGCGCATAGCGGGCCCCGACCATGGCCTGTTCGGAATTGGACTGGGTCACCGTCTCCAGCCGCCCGTTCGGGTTCTGCTGACTGGTCAGGTGCACATGGCTGTCGATCAGTCCGGGCAGCACGAATGAGTCGCGCAGGTCGACGATCCGGCCTTCCCCGACAAAGCCGTCGCGCACTTCGACGACCTGGTTCCCTCTGATCACGAGAGTTTTATCGCGCTGCACAACGCCGGTCGCCGGATCGGCCAGCAGCCGGCCGATCTGGACGAACGTCGTTCCCTCCGCGGGCGAAACCGGCGCGATAGCGGGCGTTTGCGCCGCGACGCCTGTGGCCATCAACACGGCCGCGGCCGCCAGCAACGATGTGATCGACTTCACGAAACCCTCCTGGACAAGACGCGCACCTTAGACGTCCGGGCCGTTTCGCCAAGGCTCAGGTTGATCCGGCCGTTACGACCTGAAACAACCCGTGCTTCCGAAACGTGCGAGGGGCGTCGCATGCGGCTAGCAAGACGTGGATTCATTCTGGGCGGCGCAGCGCTCCTGTCGGGCTGCGCCACGGCCTCGGCCGCGACGCGGACGACGGCGTTTCAGCCGCTTCCGGCCCTGGCCCGGACCCAGGTTCCGACCATCACCCTCTCGCAACCGCCCGAAACCATCACCGCCGCGCTGAACACCACACGCCCGCTCGATCCGCGCGGCCAGGTCCGCCAGGAGCTGATGGACCGCGCCCTCGCCGCCCTCGACGTCCACAAGGACCGGATCTCCCGCCGCGACCGGATGTATCTGGTCGACTTCCAGAAATTCTCCGGCGACGAGCGGCTGTACGAGGTCGATCTGCACGGCGGCGCCATCACGCTGATGCGCACCAGCCACGGCCGCGGCTCGGACCCGGCGCACACCGGCTTCGCTCGTGAGTTCGGCAATACGCCGGACAGCTACAAGTCCTCGGTCGGCGCCTATGCGACCGCCGGGGCCGGCTACGGCGCCCAGCAGGGTCCGAACGTCCTGCTCGACGGGCTCGAGTATTCCAACGACCGCGCCAGGGAACGCGCCATCATCATCCATGGCGCCGACTACGCCGACCCGGACTTCCTCGCCCGGGAGGGCAAGCTGGGCCGCTCGTACGGCTGTTTCTCGGTCGCCCACGCCGACCTGCCCGCCCTGCGCGAGCGGATGGGCGAAGGCCGGCTGCTGTTCGCCTGGGCCTGAGCCCGATCTATTTAAGCACGGCCAGCAGCACGGCGACCCAGTGGACGGCGGCGGCCACCACGACATGGCCGTGCCAGATCGCGCGCCGGAAACGCATCGCCTTGTTGGCGTAGAAGATCACGCCGACGGAATAGAGCACGCCCCCGACCGCCATCAGGATCAACGGCGCCAGGCCCAGGCTCTGCAGGATCGGCTGGATGGCGATGACCATCAGCCAGCCCAGCGCCAGATAGACGACGATCCAGAACCCCTTGCCGAGCCCGGGCAGGAACAGCTTGGCCAGGGCGGCGAAGATGGCCGTGCCCCAGACCGCCGAGGTCATCCCCCACGCCCAGGCCCCGGTCAGGTGCTGGGTCGTGAACGGGGTGTAGGACCCCGCGATCATGATGAAGATGCCGGCGTGATCGAACCGCCTCAGCAGCGGCTGGAACTGCGGCGCGGCGAAATTATAGGCCGTCGACAGCCCCAGCATGGTCAGCAGTCCGACCGCATAGATCGCCGCCGCCGTCAGGCTTCCGGCGTCGCCGAAGCCGATCGCCAGCCCCAGCAGCATCCCCCCGCCCACCAGCGCCAGCGCCAGCCCGGTCAGATGCACGATCAGATCGGCCAGCCGCTCCTTGCCGTCGCGATAATGGCTCGGCGGCTCGGGCGGCAGGACGGCGTCAGTCATGGATTCAGTTCCCCCCAGGGCCCCGCTCCAGCGCCCGCCAGCCGATGTCCGTGCGGTGAAACCCGCTCGGCCAGTCGATCTTCTTCACCGCGGCATAGGCCCGTTCCCGCGCCTCGGCGATATCCCTGCCGCGGGCGCAGACGTTCAGCACCCGTCCCCCGGCGGCCGCCAGCTGGCGGTCCGGCCGCCGCTTCGTGCCGGCGTGGAACACCTGCACATGGGGCCCGAAATCCTGCTCGGCCCCGCGGATGATCGAGCCCTCCAGCGGACTGTCGGGATAGCCCGAGGCGGCCAGCACCACGCAGATCACCGTCTCGTCGCGGAAGGCTGGCATCGGGGCCCGGGTCAGGTCCCCGCGCGCGCAGGCCAGCAGCAGCGGCACGATGTCCCCGTCCAGCCGCATCATCAGCACCTGGCATTCCGGATCGCCGAAGCGGGCGTTGAACTCGACCACCCTGGGCCCGTCCTCGGTCGCCATCAGCCCGACGTACAGCACCCCGCGATAGGGGGCGCCCTCGGCCGCCATCGCCGCCACCACCGGCTGGACGATCAGCCGGTCCGACGCCTCGACCAATTCGGGCGTGAACACCGGCGCCGGAGAATAGCTGCCCATGCCCCCCGTGTTCGGCCCAAGGTCGCCGTCATAGGCGCGCTTGTGGTCCTGCGCCCCGCCCAGCAGCACGGCCCGCTGGCCGTCGCACACGGCGAACAGCGAACCCTCCTCGCCGTCCATATATTCCTCGATGACCACCCGCGCGCCGGCGGTTCCGAACCGGCCGCCCAGCATCCGCTCGATCTCGGCCTCGGCCTCGCGCTTGTTCGGGCTGATGGCCACGCCCTTGCCGGCGGCGAGGCCGTCGGCCTTGATCACATAGGGCGGCTTGAACACCGACAGCGCCTGACGCGCCTCGTGCAGCCGCTCATAGACGCCGAACCCGGCGGTGGGGATGTCGTGCCGCTCCATGAAGGCCTTGGAGAAGGCCTTGGAGGTTTCCAGCTGCGCCGCCTTCGCCGTCGGCCCGAAACAGGGAATGCCCGTCGCGGCCAGCCGGTCGGCCAGTCCGGCCTCCAGCGCGGTCTCGGGGCCGACCACGACGAGGTCGGCCTTCATCTCGCGCGCCAGGGCGACCAGACCCTCGGCGTCCGTGACCTTCAGCGGCGCGAGTTCGCCCAGCTTTTCCATGCCCGGATTGCCGGGCGCGATGACCAGACGCCGCAGCAGCGGCGACTGGGCGATCTTCCACGCCAGGGCGTGCTCACGCCCGCCCGATCCGACCAGCAGGATATTCATGCGCGGGCAATGACCGCACGCGCGAAGCCGGTCAAGTCGCGGATCGCATCAGACAAATACGGCGGAGATCACATAGACCGCGAGGCCGAGCAGGACGATCCCGCCGATGACCAGCCACAGACTGGTCGACGCGCCGTCGCTGCGCCGTCCCATCTCGCTTTCGCGCGGGTCCCTGTCGACGGGGTCGGTGTCGCGGGGGTCGGCGGCCATGGCTTCCCGACCGTGACTCGCATCCGCCGTTCCCGCAAGCGCCGACTGTCGCTAGTCTGCCCCGATGAGCGACGACTCCTACGTCTTCGAGGGCCCGGCCGACGAACCGCCGCCGCCCGCGCGGGACAACAATCCGCCCCAGACGGTCTCGGAGCTGTCCTTCGCCCTCAAGCGCACGCTCGAGGACCGCTTCGGCCATGTCCGGCTGCGGGGCGAGATCTCCAAGGTCAATCACCACGCCTCGGGCCACGTCTATCTGACCCTGAAGGACGACAAGGCCGCCATCGACGGCGTGATCTGGAAGGGTTCGGTCCGGGGCCTCGGCGTCCGGCCCGAGTCCGGCCTCGAGGTCATCGTCACCGGCAAGATCACCTCCTACCCCGCCCGATCCTCGTACCAGATCGTCATCGAGACCATGGAGGCCGCCGGCGCCGGCGCGCTTCTGGCCCAGCTGGAGCGGCTGAAGGCGAAACTGGCCGGCGAGGGTTTGTTCGAACCCGGACGCAAGAAGCCCATCCCGACCTTCCCCGCCGTGGTCGGCGTCATCACCAGCCCGACCGGCGCCGTGATCCGCGACATCCTGCATCGCATCGCCGAGCGCTGGCCGTGCCGCGTCATCGTCTGGCCCGTGGTCGTCCAGGGCGACGCCGCCTGCGGCCAGGTCTCCAACGCCATCCGCGGCTTCGACGCCATGACGTCCGGCGGCGCCCTGCCCCGCCCCGACATCCTGATCATCGCCCGCGGCGGCGGCTCGGTCGAGGACCTGTGGTGCTTCAATGACGAGGGGCTGGCCCGCACCGTCGCCGCCGCCTCCATCCCCATCATCTCCGCCGTCGGCCACGAGACCGACACCACCCTGATCGACTTCGTCTCGGACCGCCGCGCGCCGACCCCCACCGGCGCGGCCGAGATCGCCACCCCGGTGCTGGCCGACCTGCGCTACGCCGTCGCCGACCTCGACCGCCGTCTCGCCCGCGCCGGGGGCCGCATCCTCGAGGACCGCCGCACCCGCCTGCGCGCCGCGGCCCGCGGCCTGCCCGCCCGGCCCGAGGACGTCCTGGCCCTGCCGCAGCAGCGCCTCGACCACGCCGGCAGCCGCCTCGCCTCCGGCCTGACCCGCAACCTCGTCCTGCACGAGCGCGCCCTCGTCGGCGTCACGGGCCGGCTTGCGCCCGCCCTGCTGGACCGCGCCATGGAGCGCCGCCGCGACCGGCTGGAGTCCGTCTCCGCCCGCCTCGGCTCCGGCCTCAGCGCCAATGTGAAGGCCCACGAACACCGCCTGTTGCGGGCCCTCTCCCGACTGTCGCCAGAGCCCTTGCATCGCCGCCTCGACCAGCGCGCGGCCCGGCTGGAATCCGTCGGAACCCGGCTCGTCGCACTGCCGAGACGGCTTGAGCGCGATGAGGCCCGCCTCGCCGCCCTCGCCCGCGCCCTGGCCGGCCTCAATCCGAAGACGCCCAAGCCCGGCTTCGCCCGCGTCGAGAGCGAGGACGGCGCCATGATCGCGGCCGCCGCCGCTCTGCACGACGGCCAGGCGGTGCGGCTGGTCTTCGCCGATGGATCGAGGGGCGCGCACATCGACGGCGACGCGGCCCCACCGCCCGCCCGCCCCAGGCCTTCTCCGGCGCCGAAACCCAAGACCCCGGCGCCGGGCCAGGGCGACCTCTTCTGACGCGGGAAATCCGTGGCGCGATCCGCAAGCCCACGCTAGCCTGACGGCCATGACCAAGCCTTCCTCCGACACCGCGACCCTCCACTACGGCGACGGCGAATTCGCCGTGCTGAAGCCGGGGCGCGCCGTGACCTGCGCCGTCAGCGGCAAGGCCATACCACTCGAAACCCTGCGCTACTGGTCGGTCAGCAAGCAGGAGGCCTACGCCGGCCCGGCCGAAGCCTTCCAGAGCCTGGGCCAGACCCCGTGATCCTGCCGCGCCGCCGGCTGCTGATCGGCGGCGGCGCGCTCGCCGCGACCGGCCTGACGCCGCGAAACGCGCGCGCCCAGGCGGCGGACCTCAGCCTGACGGGCCGTTTCGTTCAGGGCGGCCACGCCATGGGCCGGACCTGGCCTCGGGCCCTGGTCTTCGTGGACGGCGAATCCCTGACCACGGCCTCGGCTGACGGCGTCTTCATCGTCGGCTTTGACAGGGACGCCCCCGCCAGCGTCCAGATCGAGGCCCGGACGGACGGACGCTACGCGACGCGGACCCTGGGCATCGCGCCCGGCCGGTTTCCGGAAACCCGCGTCGACGGCCTTCCGCCCTCGACGATCGAGCCCAGCGACCCCGCCCTCCTGGCCCGCATCCAGCGCGAGATCGCCCTCAAGGCCGAGGGCTTCGCCAGCCGCCTCGACGCCGACCATTTCCGCGACGGCTTGATCTGGCCACTGGAGAGCTTCCGCGTCACCAGCCGCTGGGGCAGCCAGCGCGTGCTGAACGGCACGCCGGCCCGGCCGCACTACGGCATCGACCTGGCCGCGCCCCTGGGAACGCCCATCCGCGCGCCCGCCGCCGGGCGGGTGACTCTGGCCCAGCCCGGTCTGCATTTCGAGGGCGGCCTGGTGCTGATCGACCACGGCCAGGGCCTGATCACCGCCTACCTGCACCAGTCCCGGATCGACGTCGGCCCCGGCCAGGTCGTGAAGCGCGGAGACCGGATCGGGCGGGTCGGCATGACCGGGCGGGCGACCGGTCCGCACCTGTGCTGGCGCATGAAATGGCGCGATCGCAATCTCGACCCGTCACTCATGGTTGAAACTGCACAGCGGTAACCGGTTCCGGCCAGGTGATCGCTGTTCGGTCATGGACGGGAAACGAATCGGCTCGTAGATCGTCGTTATTCCCGACTCAGGCCGGGGCTGTAGAAAATCGATCCATGGCCTCCCTCAGCGCCCTCAAAGTCCTGCTCGTCGACGACAACGCCCACATGCGCGCGATCACCTCGGCGGTGCTGCAGTCGGCGGGCATCCGTTCGGTGCGCGAGGCGTCCGACGGCGGCGCCGCCCTG
Source organism: Brevundimonas sp. Root1423 (assembly GCF_001426805.1). Taxonomy (NCBI): domain Bacteria; kingdom Pseudomonadati; phylum Pseudomonadota; class Alphaproteobacteria; order Caulobacterales; family Caulobacteraceae; genus Brevundimonas; species Brevundimonas sp. Root1423. The sequence goes on along the minus strand of NZ_LMFL01000004.1, from coordinate 13,652 downwards.
GAGGTGCTGCGCCGGCATCTGCCCGATCTGGTGATCGTCGACTTCAACATGTTCCCGCTGGACGGCGTCGAATTCACGCGCCTGGTCCGCAACAGCCCGGACAGCGCCAACCCCTATCTGCCGATCATCATGATGACCGGCCATTCGGAGAAGTCGCGCGTCTATGAGGCGCGGGACGCCGGCGTCACCGAATTCGTGGTCAAGCCGATCACGGCCAAGGCCATCCTCGACCGCATCCAGTCGGTGATCTTCCAGCCCCGGCCGTTCGTGAAGACGGAAAGCTATTTCGGCCCCGACCGCCGCCGTCGGGACCTGCCCGGCTACAAGGGTCCGATGCGCCGCGCCGGCGATCAGTCGCGGGCGCCGGACTCCAGCGCGGCATAGACCCGGTCGGGCCACCGCTTGTGGACCCAGAACCAGTCGACCGGGCTTTCGCGCACCCGGTCCTCGATGAAGCTGGTGATCGCCTGCACGCCGCGCACGATGTCGGCCGAGCGGTCCCCGGTCTTCTCCAGTTCGATCGGCTCATAGACCGTCAGCCGGAACCGCACCCCGGGCAGCCGCACCACCGACATCGGCTGCAGCACCGTGCCGAACCGCAGCGCCAGCCGGCTCGGCCCCGGCGCCGCGTTCACCGGCTGACCGAAGAAGGTCACCTCGGGCCCTTCCGAGAATTTCTGATCGTTCATCAGGGCCACGGACTCGCCCCGCGCCATCCCCGCCAGCAGCTCCCGCGCCCCGTCCCCGCCCTTGGGTGCGAACAGCTTGACCCCGTACCGCGCCCGCGCGGCGATGATCTGGGCGTCGACGTAGGGGTTGTTGGCGGCGCGATAGGTGATCTGGCACGGCACGCCCGAGCCCGTGATCGTCGCCGCCAGCGTCTCGATATTGGCGAAATGCCCGCCCGCGAAGACCACCGGCCGGCCGCTGTCCCGGCGCAGGTGCCGGCGTACAACGCCTGGACGCAGGCGTTCAGACTCATATTCCCCCGATCGGATCCGGATAGTCATGAATCCCCGCAGCGATGTCCGCCGGCGCNGATTCGCCCCGCGCCATCCCCGCCAGAAGCTCCCGCGCCCCGTCCCCGCCCTTGGGCGCGAACAGCTTCACGCCATACCGCGCCCGCGCCGCGATGATCTGCGCGTCGACATAGGGGTTGTTGGCGGCGCGATAGGTGATCTGGCACGGCACGCCCGAGCCCGTGATCGTCGCCGCCAGCGTCTCGATATTGGCGAAATGCCCGCCCGCGAAGACCACCGGCTTGCCGCTGTCGCGGATCGCATGCAGCCGCTCCAGCCCGACCACCTCGATCCGGCACTGTTTGACCAGAATGTCCATCACCGCCGTCTCGGCGAAGGCCCGCCCGGTCTGCTCCCACTGCGCCAGCGCCAGGGCCTCGCGTTCGTCATCCGGCATGTCGGGGAAGGCGATGCGCAGGTTCCGCATCACCGTGCGCTGCGTGCCTGTCTTCGGCCCCAGGGTGCGCAGCAGCCATCCGCCCAGCGCCGACGCCCGCTCGACCCCGAGCAACCGCATGAAGCCGATGAAGCCGGCGAAGGCGGCCGCCTCCAGCCGCCAGATCAGGTCCTGGCGGAAACTCACCCGTTTGGGCCCGTCACCAGGCAATGGTGATCCCGCCGTCCACGACCAGCGTCTGGCCGGTCATATAGCTGGAGGCCGGCGCCGCCAGATACACCGCCGCCCCCGCGATCTCGTCCGGCTGGCCGATCCGCTTCAGCGGCGCGGGGTCCGTCACCTGCTTCAGCAGGTCCGGATTCTCCCACAGGTATTTGGCGAAGTCGGTCTGCACCAGGCCCGGGGCGATGGTGTTGACCCGCACGTTCGACGGCCCCCACTCGACCGCCAGGTTGCGCGCCAGCTGCATGTCCGCCGCCTTGGAGATGTTGTAGGCGCCGATCAGGGCGTTGCCGCGCAGGCCGCCGATCGACGAGACGATGATCACCGACCCGTCCCGCCGCTCCAGCATCTGTGGCGCGACCATCTGGATCAGCCAGTGGTTGGACACGACATTGTTCTGCAGGATCTTGCCGAACTGCTCGTCATTGATCCCCGCCATCGGCCCGGCATAGGGATTGGTCGCGGCGTTGCAGACCAGGATGTCGATCTTGCCGAAGGCGGCGTTGGTCTCATCGACCAGCCGCTGCAGATCCTCCTTCGAGGCGATGTTGGCGGGCACGACCATGGCCCGGCCCTCGCCATGCTTCGCATTGATCGCGTCGGCGACCTCCTGRCACGGCCCGGCCTTGCGCGAACTGATCACCACCCGCGCRCCATGYTCGGCCATRCGCTCGGCGATGGCCTTGCCGATCCCCTTCGAGGAGCCGGTGATCACCGCGACCTTGCCGGTCAGATCGAACAATTCCATCGTTAACCTCGAAGAAGTGGGGAGAATCCGCGCGGAACCCCGGTAAAGACCAGCGAACCGTAGGGCGACGACAACGCCTCCTCGCGCACCATGCTCGGCCATGCGCTCGGCGATGGCCTTGCCGATCCCCTTCGAGGAGCCGGTGATCACCGCGACCTTGCCGGTCAGATCGAACAATTCCATCGTTAACCTCGAAGAAGTGGGGAGAATCCGTGCCGCGCCCTAGGCGATCCGCACTGTTACCCCGATACTCGGGCGATTCCATCCGGGAAGACGGACCATCCGTTTCCAATGCGCGCACTCACCCAGGGCTTCCTGTTCTTCACCTACCTGTTCCTGGCCCTGACGGCCGGGGCCTTCCTTTGGAGCGCCAACCTGGGCGCCGGCGCCGCCGTGGCCGCGGGCTTCGGCGTGCTGGGCCTGTTCCTGGCCCTCCATACCCTGATCACGGCCAAGGCCGACAAGGCCGCGCTGAAGAAGGAAATCGAGCACGTCCGCGAGGCCCACCGCCTGCTCGCCGACGCCATGGAGTCGACCCAGGGCGCCCTGACCGAACTGGCCCAGGCCATCGAATCCGGCGCCGTCACCTCCAACGAGGCCCTGTCCGGCGAAGTCCGCATGCTCGAGACCCTGATCTCGCAGATGAGCGAGTCGCTCGACCACCGCATGGCCCAGCCGACCCCGGTCAACACCTATGAGGCGCGCCACCGCGAACAGTCCAACGTCCTGCTGCAGACCATCCACGAGGCCCTGGCCGAGAACCGGGTCGACCTCTACCTCCAGCCGGTCGTCTCCCTGCCCCAGCGCCGGACCATCTTCTACGAGAGCTTCACCCGCCTGCGCGCCGCGGACGACCGGGTGATGATGCCGGCGGAATATCTCTCCGTCGCCGAGGGCGAGGGCCTGGTCCCGGCCATCGACAACCTGCTGCTGTTCCGCTGCGCCCAGATCGTGCGCCGCCTCGCCCGGCAGGACCGCAAGGTCGGGGTCTTCTGCAACGTCGCCCTGTCGTCCCTGGGCGACGAGACCTTCTTCCCCCAGTTCCTCGACTTCCTCAGCGAGAACCGCGACCTGAACCAGGCCCTGATCTTCGAACTGGGCCAGGCCACCTTCGACGCCCGCGGCGCCGCCGAGGCGCGCAACATGGCCAAGTTGGCCGACCTCGGCTTCCGCTTCTCGATCGACAAGGTCCAGACGCTCGACCTCGACTTCGCCGACCTACAGCGCTCTGACGTCAAGTTCATGAAGGTCGCGGCCGACCTGCTGATCGAACAGCTGCTCGACATGGACGGCGCCTCGGCCCTGCCCAGTCTGCGCGACATCTCGGCCGCCGATTTCGCCGGCCTGACGCGCCGCTACGGCATCGAGCTGATCGCCGAGAAATGCGAGACCGAGCGCCAGATCGTCGACATCCTCGAACTCGACATCGGCATGGGTCAGGGCCACCTCTTCGGCGAGCCCCGCGCCATCAAGGAGGCCGTGCTGGCCGAAACCGATCCCCCGGCCGACTTCATCCGCTCGACCCTGCGCAGCGCCGACCAGCGGCGCCGTTTCAGCTAGCCCCTTCTCGCTCCGTTACGTCTTAACCCCTGACGCCCGCGCCGGGCGTAGAATGGCGGCGTCATGTCCAGTCCCGACGATCCTCCTCCTGACGCCCGCCGGCGACCGCGCCCCCGCGTGGCCATGAGCGGGCAGCTTCTGCACGGCATTCATCGGGAATGCGCCGACGTCGTGATCCGCAACCTCACCGAAGGCGGCGCCAAGGTGCGTCTGACCTCGACCAGCGGCGTCCGGATTCAGGGTCCGCTCGTCCTGCGGATCGCCTCCGTCGACCGCCCCTGCGCCATCGCCTGGCAGTCCGGCGACGAGGTCGGCCTGAGATTTGACCCGGCTCAGGGGTAGTAGCCGTAATCCCCGCGCCGCGGCACGCGCGTATAGCCGTAGCGGCCATCCTGGTTGTAGCCGCCGAAGCCGTAGCCGCACGGGTCCTCGCGCGCCGACAGCTGGTTGCCCAGCAGGCCGCCGGCCAGGGCGCCGATGGCCGCGCCGCGCTCCCGGTCGCTCTCACCCGCGATCGCCGCCCCCACCGCGGCGCCCAGCAGGGCGCCGGACGCGGTCGCATATTGCCGGTTCCGCTCATAGTCGCGCTGGCAGGCCGAGGCGTAGTTGTCGGTCGTGGCGCAGCCCGTCAGCGTCAGTCCGCAGACCGCGACCGCCGCCAATTTGATCATGCCTTGCATCCCGTCTCTCCCTTGCAGCCCCGTGTTCCAACGACAGAGCGGGCGGAGCGTTCCGGAAAGCCGCCCCTGTCCTCCCCCTACGCAGTCCCTCCTTCATCCGTGCATCCCCGCGACGCTCCGCCCACGCCTCCCGCAACCGCTTTTCCCGAAGCGGCGATGACGCACGCCTTCTCCCCCATCCCCGAACCCGCTATCCCCGCCCCATGACCCTGCCCCACGCCCTGAACGGCCTGTCCGACATCGCCGCCGACTACGACATCCTGCTCTGCGACGTCTGGGGTGTTATCCATAACGGCCGCGAAAGCTGGCCCGCCGCCTGCGAGGCCCTCGCCCGCTTCAACCGCGATCACGGCCATGTCGTGCTGATTTCGAACTCGCCGCGCCCGGGGCCGGGGGTGGTCGACCAGATGGACGGCCTGGCGGTGCCGCGCGACGCCTGGCGCGCGGTCGTCACCTCGGGCGACGCCACCCGCAGGGAGCTGGCCCTCCGGGCGCCCGGCCCGGCCTGGATCATCGGCCCCGACCGTGACGGGCCGCTCTATGACGGCCTCGGCCTCGACGTGGCCCGGGGGGCCGAAGACGCCGCCTTCATCTCGGTCACCGGCATGATCGACGACGAAACCGAAACGCCCGAGGACTATCGCGACCGCCTGGCCGCCGGCGCCGCCCGCGATCTGGAGCTGATCTGCGCCAACCCCGACCGCGTGGTCCAGCGCGGCGACAGGCTGATCTGGTGCGGCGGCGCGCTCGCCGACCTGTACGAAAGCCTCGGCGGCCGCGTCACCATGGCCGGCAAGCCCTTCGGCCCCATATACGACCTGGCCCTGAGGCAGGCCGCCGATCTGCTGGGCGAGCCCGTCAACCGCTCACGCGTCCTGTGCATCGGCGACGGCGTGATCACCGACGTCCTGGGGGCCAACAGGCAGGGCCTCGACTGCCTGTTCATCGCCCAAGGCATCCACGGCGACGCTGCCCGCGGTCCCGACGGACGGCTCGATCCCGCCCGCGCCGCCGACCTGCTGAAGGCGGAAACGACCTACGCCCGATACGCCGCGCTCGATCTGACGTGGTGAGCCGCTTCAAATCACGCTAAGGCCGGGCCATGGTTGAACTTGTCTCGAAACATCCCTCCGGCGGCTACATCCTCGAGGAGCTGCACGTCGGCATGACCGCCGAAAAGGTCATCCCCGTCACCGAGCAGCGTATCCAGCAGTTCGCCGAGGCCTCGGACGACTTCAATCCCGTGCACATGGACGAGGCCTTCGCCTCGAAGACGGCCTATCGCGGCCGCATCGCCCACGGCCTGCTGTCGGCCTCGTTCGGCTCGGCCGTGGTCGGCACCATCCTGCCCGGCGCGGGGGCGATCTACCTGTCCCAGACGCTCGGCTTCCACCTGCCCGTCCGCATCGGCGACGAGGTCCTGGTGCGGGTCAGCGTCAAATCCGTCGACCCCGAAAGCGCCCGGGTCGAACTGGACTGCGAGGGCTTCGTCGACGGCAAGCTGATCATGGACGGCGTCGCCCTGGTCCGCGTCCCCCGCCGCCGGCGCCCCGCGAAAGACTGACTTGGTCGCGATCGTCACCGACTGGCGCGGCCTGCCCGACCGGCTGAAGGGCGCGGCGGTGGCCATCGGCGCCTTCGACGGCGTGCATCGCGGGCATCAGGCCGTGATCGCCAACGCCCGCGAGGCGGCGCAACGGCTCGGCGCCCCCCTCGGCGTCGTCAGCTTCGACCCTCATCCCCGCCGCTGGTTCCAGCCCGACGCCGCCCCCTTCCGCCTCATGACGCCCGACCAGATGGCCCGGGCCATGGCGCCGCTGAAGGTCGACATCCTCTACCTCCTGCCCTTCGACGCCGGCATGGCCGCCATGTCGGAAGAGGCCTTCGCCGTGGACGTCCTCTCCGGCGGCCTCGGCATCCGCCACGCGGCGGTCGGCTTCGACTTCACCTACGGCAAGGGCCGCACCGGCTCGCCCGAGGCCCTGCGCCGCCGCGGCGAAAGCCTCGGCTTCACCGTCAGCGTCACCGACCGCGTCGACGATCCCGATGGCCTGAAACTGTCGTCCTCCGCCGTGCGCGAGGCGCTCAAGGCCGGCGACATGGCCCGCGCCACGGCCATCCTCGGCCGCCCCTTCGCCATCCAGGGCGAGGTGGTCCACGGCGACAAGCGCGGCCGCACCATCGGCGTCCCCACCGCCAACATCCGCATGAGCGACTACATGCGGCCCGCCTTCGGCATCTACGCCACCCGCACCCGACTGCCGGACGGCCGCGTCATCGACGGCGTCGCCAGTCTCGGCGTCCGCCCCATGTACCGGCTGCCCGAGCCCCTGCTCGAGGTCTGGCTGTTCGATTTCGACGAGGATCTCTACGGCCAGACGGTCGAGACGGAACTGGTCGCCTTCCTGCGCGGCGAAAGGACCTTCGACGGCCTCGACGCCCTCAAGGTCCAGATCGACGCCGACGCCGACGCGGCGCGAACCGCCCTCAGCTGATCGCCGCCATCAGCTGCTCGGTCAGCGGCTTCTCGCCGGGAACCAGGACGTCGCTGACCTTCCACATCGCCCCCTCCTTCACCAGTTTCAGCGTCGGCCGCTTCGTCTCGCCCATATTGGTGAACACCACCGCCGCCTCGGCGGCCTGCGGCCCCGTTTCAGTCACCGTGACCGAATCCAGGGTGAAGTCGCCGCTGTCCTGACAGCCGCAGATCGGGTCGTAGTTCAGCGTCGGCACCTCGCCGTTCGCCTTGCGGAAGTCCTCGCCGATCATGGCGTTCAGCATCCGGTCGTAGATCGGATCCCGTCCCGGCGGCGGCGGCGGCTCGCCGGGCCCCTGCCCCGGCGCGGCGTATACGGCGTACAGGGCCCGGACGAATGCCTCGGGGCCCACCTTCGCGGCCTCATAGATGGCGGGACGCCCCGGCGGCAGGGCGGCGGGGGCGTCGGCCGGCTCGGACGGGGCTCCCTCCGGCGAACAGGCGGCGAGGCCGGTCAAGACGGCGGCGATCAGGACGTGACGCATCGGAACCCTCCCAGGACGCCGGACTATCCCGCTGCCGCTGTCGCCTGGCAATCCCGGCTGGCGTCCAGCCCTCGCCGTCTGCTAGACCATACCCACCATGACCGTCCGCGTGTTTCGCCCGATTTCGATTAGCGCCCCGGCGTAGCGCCGCAGGGCCGAAGGCCCCGTGCACGCCGGGATATCGACACGCGCCGACCAGCCTTCCCGGGCGATGGCGCATCGAAAACTACGCGAACGATCACAAACGACGAGACGAGACTTCATGGCCGACGCCGCCGACACGCCCTCCACCGCTCGCGACTACCGCGAGACGGTCTTCCTGCCCGAGACGCCGTTCCCGATGCGCGGCGGCCTGCCGCAGAAGGAACCGGGGATCATCGCGCAGTGGGGCGACCTCTATTCCGCGCTCCGCAAGCAGCGCCAGGCGGAGGGCGCGCCCCTCTACGTCCTGCATGACGGCCCGCCCTACGCCAACGGCGACATCCACATCGGCCACGCCCTCAACAAGACGCTGAAGGACTTCGTCGTCCGCAGCCGCTTTCTGCTCGGCAACGACGTCGACTACGTCCCCGGCTGGGACTGCCACGGCCTGCCGATCGAGTGGAAGATCGAGGAACGCTACCGCGCCCAGGGCAAGCGCAAGGACGAGGTCTCCAAGGCCGAGTTCCGCCAGGCCTGCCGTGAATACGCCGCCGGCTGGATCGACGTGCAGCGCGACCAGTTCAAGCGGCTGGGCGTCCTCGGTGACTGGGACCACCGCTACGCCACCATGGACTTCACGACCGAGGCGGCCATCGTCGCCGAGTTCCACAAGTTCAAGAACTCGGGCCAGCTGTACCGCGGCTCCAAGCCGGTCATGTGGTCGCCGGTCGAGCGCACCGCCCTGGCCGACGCCGAGATCGAATATCACGACCACGTCAGCCCCACCGTCTGGGTCAAATTCCCGGTCGTCGCCGCCACCGACGATCATCCCGACGACCTGCTGGCCTTCCGCCACGCCACGCCCGCCGTGGTGATCTGGACCACCACGCCCTGGACCATCCCGGCCAACCGCGCCGTCAGCTACGGCCCCGAGATCGCCTATGGCCTCTATGAGGTCACGGCCATGGAGACCGGGCTGGAGTTCGAGCCCTGGGCCAAACCGGGCGATCGCCTGATCCTCGCCGACAAACTGGCCGAGGACGTCTTCAAGGCGGCGAAGATCGCTTCGTGGACCCGCGTCGACGACCTCAACCCCTCGGGCCTGGAATGCGCCCACCCGCTGGCCCAGCTGTCGCCGGGGTACGGCTTCTCCGTGCCCCTGCTGGCCGGCGACCACGTCACCGACGACGCCGGCACCGGCTTCGTGCACACCGCTCCGGGCCACGGCGCCGACGACTTCGAGGTGTGGAAGGCCCACGGCCATCACGAGGTGCCCGACACCGTCGACCCCGACGGCGCCTACTACGACCACGTCCCCCTGTTCGCCGGCCTCAAGGTGCTGGAGACCGAGGGCAAGAAGACCGGCAAATTCGGTCCCGCCAACCCCGCCGTGATCGAGAAGCTGATCGAGGCCGGGGCCCTGCTCGCCCGCGGCCGGATGGAGCAYTCCTATCCGCACAGCTGGCGCTCMAAGGCSCCSATCATCTTCCGCAACACGCCSCARTGGTTCATCCGCATGGATGCGCCGCTGAAGGGCGACGGCACCCTGCGCGAGCGGGCGCTGGASGCCATCGACAAGACCGACTTCCACCCCGAGGCGGGCCGCAACCGCATCCGCTCNGCGCCGCTGAAGGGCGACGGCACCCTGCGCGAGCGGGCGCTGGAGGCCATCGACAAGACCGACTTCCACCCCGAGGCGGGCCGCAACCGCATCCGCTCCATGGTCGAGGGCCGGCCGGACTGGCTGGTAAGCCGCCAGCGCGCCTGGGGCACGCCCCTGGCCATGTTCGTCGACAAACAGACCGGCCAGCCCCTGATCGACGCCGAGGTCGACGCCCGCATCACCGCGGCGGTGGCCGAGGGCGGCGCCGACGCCTGGTTCACCCGCCCCGACGCCGACTTCCTCGGCGCCCACGACCCCGCCCGCTACGAGAAGATCGAGGACATCCTCGACGTCTGGTTCGACTCCGGCTGCACCCACGCCTTCACCCTGGAGGCGCGCGATCCGGCGCACGGCTACACCGGCGACCGCCCGTCGCACTGGCCCGCCGACCTCTATCTCGAGGGCTCGGATCAGCACCGCGGCTGGTTCCAGTCCAACCTGCTGGAAGGCGCCGGCACCCGCGGCCGCGCGCCCTATGACGCCGTCCTGACCCACGGCTTCACCCAGGATGAGAACGGGGAGAAGATGTCCAAGTCGCGGGGCAACACCACCGACCCCGCCGTCGTCATCAAGGAATCCGGCGCCGACATCCTGCGCCTGTGGGTCTCNCCGGCCTGCGGCTCGCCCCGCCGCCCGTACGCGGGGAGAAGATGTCCAAGTCGCGGGGCAACACCACCGACCCCGCCGTCGTCATCAAGGAATCCGGCGCCGACATCCTGCGCCTGTGGGTCTCGCTGGTCGACTACGCCGAGGACCAGCGGATCGGGAAGCAGATCCTGCAGACCACGGTCGACGCCTATCGCAAGCTCAGGAACACCGTCCGCTATCTGCTGGGCGCCCTCGTCGGCTTCGACGAGGAAGAGCGCCTGGAGCTCGACCAGATGCCGCCGCTTGAGCGGTTCATCCTGCACCGGCTGTGGGAACTGGATGGCGACGTGCGCAAGGCCTACGCCGAATACCGCTTCCAGGATGTGGTCCGCCCGGTGCTGGAGTTCTGCTCCAACGACCTGTCGGCCCTGTATTTCGACATCCGCAAGGACAGCCTCTACTGCGACCGTCCCGACGCGATCCGCCGGCGCGCGGCCCGCACGGTGATGCATGAGGTGTTCATGCGCCTGACCGCCTGGCTCGCGCCCCTGACTCCGTTCACCATGGAAGAAGCCTGGGGCACCCGCTTCCCGGAGGGCGGCTCCAACTGCGCCCGGGTGATCCCGGAGACGCCGGACAAGTGGCGCAACAAGGACGAGGCCGATCGCTGGGCCGGCGTGCAGACGGTGCTCGAAATCGTCAACGAGTCGCTTGAAGCGGCCCGCCGCGAGAAAATCATCGGCGGGGCGCTGGACGCATGGCCCGTCGTCACCGGCCCGGCCGGCGTCTTCTCGGCGTTCGAAGGCCTGGACGCCGCGGAGGTGTTCCGCACCTCCGGAGCGGAACTCGTCGCCGGCGGCGACGCCGTCACCGTCGACGTGCGGCTGGCCGACCATCCCAAATGCGCCCGCTCCTGGCGGCGCGTGCCGGATGTCGGCTCCGATCCCGCCTATCCCGAGCTCAGCGCCCGTGACGCCGACGCCGTGCGCTGGTGGGACGCCCGGAAGGGCTGAGGATCGCCGGCGAGGCGCCCGGCCGGGTCGCGACATCGACTTCCGGCCAGCCCTCGGGGCCTTCGGTGACCCGCACCGTCACGCGGACGCTCGGGCGCAGTCGCGATCGTCGTCTCGCGCCCAGCAGCCGCACCAGCCAGCGGAAGCACGCCGGCTCGATCCATGGCGCGCCAACCGGCTCGCGCCACCGGACCTGAACCAAGGCGACCGTCAGTCCCGCCGGCGCCAGCCGCGCGCGCCCGGCCTCGAACGCCGCGACCAGACCGGGCGTCACCCGCCCGGCCCAGACGCTCTCCGGTCCGTTCACTCCAGCCATGGCGGCTTCCGCGAAAAGCCGACGTGATAGACCGTGTACTGCAGCACCACCTGATGCTCGCCGATGTTGAGCAGGGAGAAGCTCTTCTCCAGCCCCGGGATCAGGCCGCCTTCGGCAGGGCCTTGGGCACGATCGCCGAGTTCATGATGTCCATGACGCGCGCCAGGCCCTCGGGCATCCCCTTGTCCGAGGCATGGACCTCGACGTGGTATTTGGCCGAGTTGTCGGACGARCGGGTGTTCTCCTTGTGGGTCGCCACCGAGCCCTCGACATGRACCTTGATGCTGAAACAGCCCCAGCCGGCCTCCATGTCGGCGGCGAATTTGCCCGCCTTGTCCTCGGACTCCTTCTGCGAGCTCGAGGATTTCACCTCCATGTCGAAGGTGATGTCGACCGTGTCGATGAACAGGGAYGGCACCTTGACGATGGCCAGCAGGGGCACGTCCATGACGACGTCCTCGTCCTCSGTGCCGGTGCCGTCGTCCTTCATCYTCGACCGSGTGAATTTGAACTGGGCCGTGCGGATGTCGCCCACGGCGTTSGCRTCATCGCCCTCGGTCGGCGGCCTGAAGCCGACCACCTTGACGAAGGTGGCCGTGGCGTTCGCCAAGGCGATCTGGGCGTCGCACGCCGCCCGCAAGGGTCCGCCGATAAGATCGGCCATCGGCAGTCCCTTGAACTGGGACGCCATATCGACAAGTTCACCGTCCGCCATCGTCTCTACTCCCCGCATCAGGGCCGCACAGCGCGACCCTCTCTCCGCAACGCCGCCTATGCGGCGCGCAGTCTCAGGTCGGCTCGATCGTCGGCGCCTGCCGCATGCCGTGCATCTTGTTCAGTTCGGTCAGCAGCCGGGCCAGCCCCTCGGGCACCTCGGCGTCGCGGACCTTGATCATGACGTGGGCTTTCGGGCCCTTGGCTGAAGAGGCCCCGCTGAACGCGTCGGTCAGGATGCGCCGCACCCTGGGCTGGGGCGCCACCTTCTCGTGAGCGTCGTCCGTCTCCTGGATGACGTTCGGGGAGTCCAGCTCGCCGCCTTCCTCGACCCCGCCCAGCTCGATGTCGAACTCGACCTGGGCCTCGCTGATCCGCAACGGATTGTGAGGCAGCAGGGTCAGCAGCGGGATGTCGACCAGATCCTCGGTCCCCGGATCGACCCCGTGTCGCAGCGACGGGAGACGCAGGCTCATCATCAGCGGCCGCAGCGTCTGGTCGAAGAAGGCGCCCAGGTTGAGAATCTGCTGGCGCTCGATCTCCTGCTGGGCGCTGGCGATCGCGCCGGCGATGCCCTGGATCAGGGACCGCAGTGTCGTCCGTTCCGCCATGGCGCGTGCTCCATCCACTTCGCTACCCTAGCGCGATTATTTGGACAGCTCAATACTTATAGTTGTGTCGGTGCACGCGCGACTCCTGGCGTTGTCACCCGGCTTGAACGCGGCCCTCGCGTTCGGGCGATGGTCCAGCCAGCTCCAGGCCCGCATGGGCACGGTCGAGCCCTTGGTCTTCCTCGATCGGGCCGGTGACGGGCGCTACCAGGTCGGCGAAGACGAGCCGCTGGCCGATGTGCAGCTCTTGGTCAACGGATATCCGGCGCCCGCGGCGCAGACCAGGGGGGGACGGCCGGGTCTGGCTCGGCGGGCTTTCAGTGGGCGAGCCGATCCGCCTGGCCGTGGATTCCGCCAGCCTGCCGGACGCCTTCCTGGCCCCCGCGGCGCCTGAGATCGTCGTCCAGCCTCGCCCGGGCCGAGCCTTCCGGCTCGAGATTCCGGTCGTCGAAACCGGGGAGATCGCCGGCGTTGCGGAACTGATTGACGACGCGCAGCGCGTGGCCGCCCAAGCGGGCGTCCCCCTGTCGATCGGGGTGACCGACGCATCGCCGGACTGCGAATTCCTGCTCACCATCACGCCGGCCAGCCGGGACTTCGCCACGTCCTTCACCGTCGTCGCCGACCGCATCTCCGTCCTCGAGGGGACATTGCTGAATTCGAACCCCGGCAACCGCGAATGGCTGGTGCCGATGACCAGCGGCGTCGCACGGGTCGCCGTGGGCGGGGTGCTGCAGATGAACACCAGCGCGGATCTGTTCGACAGCTATGCTGCGACCCTCACCGTGTCGGCGGCCCCGCCATGACGCCCGCGGAGCGGCCAGACCCCGAACAGCAAAAAGCCCCGCCGGCGGATGCCGGGCGGGGCTTTGAGATCTTGGGTGCGGGAGCAGGATTTGAACCTGCGACCTTCAGGTTATGAGCCTGACGAGCTACCGGGCTGCTCCATCCCGCGGCAA
>NZ_LMFL01000003.1:0-81409 GCF_001426805.1 Brevundimonas sp. Root1423 | reverse complement strand
CGCCGCGGTTCGGCCGCCGTCTATCTGGACGTCCACCACCCCGAGATCGAGGAGTTCCTCGAGATCCGCAAACCCTCGGGCGACTTCAACCGCAAGTCCCTGAACCTGCACCACGGCATCAACATCTCGGACGCCTTCATGGAGGCTGTCCGCGACGGCCGGACCTTTGACCTGCTGTCACCCAAGGACAAGGCGGTGGTGAAGACCGTCGACGCCCGCGCCCTATGGCAGAAGATCCTCGAGATCCGCCTGCAGACCGGCGAGCCCTATCTGATCTTCTCGGACACGGTGAACCGCCAGATGGCGCCGCACCAGCGCGAGCTGGGCCTGTCGGTCAAACAGTCCAACCTGTGCGCCGAGATCATGCTGCACACCGGCCGCGACCACCTCGGCGTCGATCGCACCGCCGTCTGCTGCCTGTCCTCGGTCAACGCCGAGATGTTCCTGGAGTGGCGCGAGGAGCCGAAATTCGTCGAGGACGTGATGCGCTTCCTCGACAATGTGCTCGAGGACTTCATCCGCCGCGCCCCGCCGGCCATGGCTGCGGCCGTCTATTCGGCCAAGCGCGAGCGTTCGGTCGGCCTCGGTCTGATGGGCTTCCACTCCTTCCTGCAGTCCCAGGGCGTGGCCTTCGAAAGCGCCATGGCCAAGTCGTGGAACATGCGGCTGTTCAAACACCTGCGCCGCGAGGCCGACAAGGCCAGCCGCGTCCTGGCCGAAGAGAAGGGCGCCTGCGAGGACGCCGCCGAGCGCGGCGTCATGGAGCGGTTCAGCCACAAGCTGGCCATCGCCCCGACCGCCTCGATCTCGATCATCTGCGGCGGCACCTCGGCCGGCATCGAGCCGATCCCGGCCAACATCTACACCCACAAGACCCTGTCGGGCTCGTTCGCGGTCAAGAACCCCTATCTGGAGAAGGTTCTCGGCGCGAAGGGCATCGACACCACCGAGGTCTGGTCCTCCATCCTCGAGCACGAGGGTTCGGTGCAGCACCTCGAAGGCCTGGACGAGGACGAGAAGGCCATCTTCAAGACCGCCTTCGAGCTGGACCAGCGCTGGATCGTCGAACTGTCGGCCGACCGCGCTCCGGAAATCTGCCAGGCGCAGTCGATCAACCTGTTCATCCCCGGCGACGTGAACAAGTGGGACCTGCACATGCTGCACTGGTCGGCCTGGGAGAAGGGCGTCAAGTCGCTCTACTACCTGCGCTCCAAATCGGTTCAGCGGGCCGCCTTCGCCGGGGCCGAGAACAAGGTCGAGGCCGAGATCGACCCGAACCAGCCGGACCTCTTCTCGGCGGCGCGCACCGACTACGACGAATGCCTGGCCTGCCAGTAGGCCGGTAACCACGCCGACAGCCTCTCCGCCGGAACCTGCCTGTCGGGGCCGACGTTCCGGGACACGAAGCGAAAGTCTGTTGGCGTAACGGCCTGCATCGTGCAGGGTCGCATTCGTTAACGGATCGGGGAGGGACCGTTGATGCGTATGGCGGCGATTCTGGCCGGAGTGTTGGCGACTGTGGCGCTTGCGGCCCCGGCGCTCGCAACCGAATCGCAGGACACCCCGACCGCCCGGTCCGATCTTTCCGACCCGTGGAAAGTCGCCGTCGAGCGCCCGACCAATGTCGCCGATCTCCTGACCCGTCTCGACCGTGACGCCCGGTATGCCGCCGACCGTGCATGGGAAGCCGCCGATGGCTGGGCCGGCTATGCGCCCGACCGCGACCGGTCTTCGCAATGGGCGGCGTCCAGCCGGGACGTCTGGTTCGAAACGGAGCGCTTCGACGACCGGTTGCGCCTGCGCACCGAGGGGCCGTTGCGCCGCCTCGACGGCTCGCCCCTGCCGCCCGGACCGCTGGACCCGGCGACCCTCGACGCCGAACACTACGATCTGACCTACATCCGCGGCTGGACCGAAACCCTGGGCCAGACGGCCTCGGGGCTGGACGTCACCCTGACGCCGCACCTGGGGGTCGGGGTGGGATCGCGCGGCGGCACGACAGAGGCGGGCGCCACCCTGCGCATCGGCCGCGGCCTCGAAAAGCTGGTCCCGGACGGCGGCGACGCCTTCGGCGAACGTCCCCGCTGGTATCTGTACGCGGCGGGCTCGGGCCGGGCCGTCGGCTATAATTTCGCCCGCAACCGGGACGGCGACTTCGCCCGCTCGGGCGTGAGCCAGGACTCGGGCAATTTCCTCGGCGACGCCTCGCTGGGCGTGGCGATGCGCCGGGGCCCGGTGCACAGCTCCCTGAGCGTCGTCTATCGCGAGATCGAGACCGAGGGCCTGCGCGCCGGCCACGGCGTCGATACGGACGTGTCCGAGGGCCTGATCGCCTTCCAGCTGAGCATCAAGCCGGAATAGCCGCGCCCGCTACTGCGTCCGCGCCACACCTTCCCGACGATCGTCGGCGCCCCCGTCCCAGGCCCAGCCCCCCGCACCCTGCCGCCACATCGCGCCATGCAGGCCCGAGTTTTCACTGGCGTTGGGCTGGAGCGCGACGCCCCGCGCGGCCAGCCCCGTGCGCAGGGCCTCGGAGAAGCGTTCCGTGTCCGCTCCGAAGCCGTCGCCCCTGGCCACCAGATTGGGCAGGTCGAACGCCGCCTGCACCGGCAGGCCCCAGTCCAGGATCGCGATCAGGGCCCTCGCGTTATAGGCCAGGATCGACGGCCCGCCCGGCGAGCCCAGGGCCCCCAGCAGGCGCCCGTCGCGGTCGAGGATCAACACCGGCGACATCGACGACCGGGGCCGTTTACCGGCCGCCACGGCGTTGGCCGCCGGCGCGCCGTCGGGCCGCACGGGCGTGAACGAGAAGTCGGTCAGCTGATTGTTGATGAAGAAGCCGGCCGCCATCCGGCCCGAACCGAACACGCTTTCCACCGTGGTGGTCATGCTGACCGCATTGCCCCGGGCGTCGACGACCACGAAATGCGAGGTCCCTGCCGGTTCGCGCGTCGCGTCGGGGCCGGGGAAGGCGCCGCCCGGCGGCGTGCCGGATTCGGCGGCGCCGGTCAGGCCGGGCGCCAGCGCGGCGCGGGCGGCGACATAGTCGGGGTCCAGCAGGCCCTGCACCGGCACGCCCACGAACCCGGGATCGCCGACATAGCGGTCGCGGTCGGCGTACATGAGCCGCTGCAGTTGGGCGAAGGCGGTCCAGGCCGCCACGCTGCCGGGCCCCTCGTGGACGTCCGGCGTCCGCTCGGCCATGGCCAGCAGCTGAAGCACGGCCACGCCGCTGGACGGCGGCGGCGGCACGCAGACGACATAGATCCTGTACGGCCGGCACAGGGCCCCGCGCTCGACCGGCGCATAGGCGGCGATGTCGGCGGTCGTCAGCGCGCCGGGCCGCGGCTCCTGCGCCACGGCGGCGGCGATCTCGCGCGCGATGCGGCCGTTGTAGAAGGCGTCGGCGCCCCCCGCCGCCAGCTCGGCCACGGTCTCGGCGTAGGCGGGGTTCCTGAGCACGTCGCCGGCGGCGTAGCGCGCCCCGTCCGGCCTGGTGAAATAGGCATTGGCCCAGCGGCTTCTCGCCTGGCCCCGCGGGGCCGCGATCATGCCCGCCAGCCGAGGGCTGACCACAAAGCCGTCGCGCGCCAGACGCTCCGCGTCGCCGAACAGGGCGCTCCACGGCAGCCGTCCGTGCGCCCTCTGCGCCATCGCCAGCATGGCCACGGCGCCCGGCGCGCCGGTCGAGCGGCCGCTCAGGATCGCCTCGCCCACGCCGAGCGGCCGTCCGTCTTCGTAGAACAGTTCAGGCGTCGCCGCCGCCGGCGCCGTCTCGCGTCCGTCATAGCTGGTGACCTCGCCGGTGGCGGCGTCGAACACCATCATGAAGGCGCCGCCCCCCAGTCCCGACGACTGCGGCTCGACCAGGCCCAGCACCGCCTGGATGGCCACGGCGGCGTCCACCGCCGAACCGCCCTCGCGCAGCACCTTCAGACCCGCCTCGACCGCCAGCGGATTGGCGGCGGCCACGAAGGGGCCGCGCGCGGCCGGCGCCGGGGCCGGGACCGGCGCCGCGCCGGCTGATCCGCCCGTCCCGCCCGCACACCCCGCCAGCGCCAGCGCCGTCGCCACGACAGCCGTCAGCACTCGGAAGGACCGGGTCGGGAGGAGGTTCATGGCTGACTCGTGCGAGGGCGGATGCGCGGAGAAGCCTCTACTTGGCCCGGCGGCCGCCCGAACGAAACCCCCCGCCGTTTCGCCCGTGCGGATCGGCGCCGGAATTCATCGTTGAAAACCCGTCGCGTGGCTCTTGCCCCCCGCCSCCYCGTCCGCTAGATACCCGCCTCGCCGTTCGCGGCCAAGCGCGCCCGTAGCTCAGCTGGATAGAGCATCAGACTACGAATCTGAGGGTCGGACGTTCGAATCGTTCCGGGCGCGCCATTTNCCTCGCCGTTCGCGGCCAAGCGCGCCCGTAGCTCAGCTGGATAGAGCATCAGACTACGAATCTGAGGGTCGGACGTTCGAATCGTTCCGGGCGCGCCATTTCTTCCAGAATATGTTGAGCTTTCGGGCGGCGAGTAGCGCTTCTATACCGAGGGCAACAGTAATGGTCGCCAGATTGTCCACCGCCTGGACTGGTTCCAGTCCGAAGGCGTCTGAGGGCTTCTGAGGCCTCACTCGACCGGGAACCGCTGGTTACATAACCTAGAACGGCTCGGACGCCGGCGTTGCCCGGACACACCGTTTTTGGGCTTGTCCCCCGGACTCGTGAACTGCTCCTCTGTCCCCCCGGGATTGTCGGGGGACATCGCCATGCGGCGGTTTGGAAGGTTAATTCCCGAATCTGAAACGCAAATTCGCGCTTGCAGTCCAACAAATCCGGCTCGCGACCCGGCGTCTTGGGCGTTACTTGAGCGGGGAAAACGATCTTTAGATCAAGATCTTCTCAAGTTTCAACTGTCCACCCGGGGGACAAAAGGGTCGGTTTTCGTGACCAGCCATTGTTCACCCGAATCGCGGTCCCTTTTTCAGCCAGAGAGACCGCCGGGCGCACAGTCCCCGTGATCGGCCCTCGTGATCGACCAGCTATCACAAGCCAAAAACGCCGTGATGTGCCGCCCCATCGCGAACTTTCCTGGCTGGTCCGGCAACCGCGACCCGTGTCGGGGCGCCAAATCCGCAAAACTGCGGGCCGGCCACCCTCGCCGCCCGAGGCGTCGCAATAGCGGGCTGGCACATCACGGTCTCCGGGGCCTGATGTGCCAGCCATCATCCGGACTCACGGTGGCCGTCGGATGGAAGAGAACGCTGGCGTTGACGAGCTCTTGGCCTACGTCTCCCAGTCTCCTGCGACTGGCCTGTCGCCGATAGATTTGCGCAGACCGGTCGGTGGTATGGCCGAGCTGGGCCATGATGATGGCGTCGGAGCATCCGGCTTCGGCGAGCTCTACGCCGCGCGTGTGTCTCAGGCCGTGCCAAGTCAGCCCGGACCTTACCTTGCCCTTCCCCTCCAGTCGCCCAAGAACGCGGGCCAACGCCTGACTGAGCTGCCTCGGGCGCCAAGCGCCGCCGCGACGATTGTAGGCGATGGTGGGCGCAGCGGAGGTCGTGCGCTCATCGAGGAGCTCGGTCAGCCGCGGGTCTTCGAGATGTTCGATGCCGATCAGGCTCTTTCCCGATCGCCACCTGTATCGGACCCGCGCCCCTTCCCGGACGCGAGCCGTTGTGGGCAGGCGGCACAGATCGTCGCGCCGAAAGCCGCCGTATCTGGCAAGGCCGACCGCTCTCACCAGACCTGGCATATGCGCACAGGCGGCCAAGACGTCCGCCACCTCCGCCGGCGTCCACACCGGGTGCGGTTCGGCGCACCGCCCTCGTCCCTTCACGCGGTTAACACCGAAGAAGAGATTCAGCGGAAGAACCTCATCATCGATCAGCGGCCGACATGCGTTCTTCAGAAGCTGTAGTCGCAGGGTGGCTGCCCGGTGTCCGTCGAGGGCCCAGCGATCCCGCAAGCTGCGGAGGAATGGACGTCGCACCTGATCCAGTGCGACGTGCCCGATGTGGTCATGCAAATGGCCGGCGACGCGGCGATACTCCTGCCGCGTGCTGGCCGAGAGCCGGAGGAAATCCGGACTGGCGAGATAATCGTCGAGCAGGTCCCAAACCCGCTTGTCGGCATGGTCTGTCAGAAGCGCCTCCAACTGGAGCGCCGTTCCGACCGTCGGAACGGCCGCAGAAATGAGTTTCATGGGAGAGCCGTGTTATGCGGCCGCAATCTGTCTAGGCTAATCAGCAAATCCCGGCAACCCGGATTCACGGGGATCCAGGTCGTGACGAAATGATGGGGCTCCAGAAACAGGAAGCTCACCATGCCGACCACGAAATATCCAGCAGTCGACGCTGCAATCCGGAAAGAGCTCAGGAGGCAGTCCGATCCGGACTGGAGGCCGATCCGCGCGACCTTCCCAAGTGTGCCCAAGAGCTCGTTCTATAATCGGATCAAGGCCGTCGAACGGGCCCTGCAGGAGGAACGCAGGGCGAAGAGGCTCCGGCTGGCCGAGCCGTTGAGTCCGCGCGCAGGGCGCCGGGATCCCTTTGCTCTAATGGCGGAATGCGATCTGAGAGCGGAACTTGTGTTCGTACTCGACCTGTCCCTGCGGCTTCGCGCCGCCTCATTGGAGGGTGATCGAATCAAGAATCCCGTGGCGCATGATCAATCGATCCAGCTTCGGAATCGGATCGTACGACGGATGTTGTTGGTGCGAAAAGATCGTGAGCGGTTCGACCTGTGGCATGTCTCCTGGTCAGCCGCCGCAAGGACGATGGGGCGGTCGACATCAGTCCAGCTCTCCCACTTTCGAAAGCAGATGCTCCTCCCGGAGCAGTGGTCTGCGCTGCAGATCGCGATCGGGGCGCTCAGGGACGCCAAGCTGCTCGACACTGGTCCCAACATGTCCTCAAGGGAACTCTACGAGGCAGCGCGATCACGTCTCTACGTCCTTGAGCGTCTTGAAGTCTGGCGGAACAGGCAAATGGATTATCGAATGATGGGACGCCAAGTGGCCTGGATCCTTGAGCGCGTTCAGGATCGGCAAGATCTTTCTTTGGAGGTTGTTGAGCCGCTGCGCCAAATGGCCCGGCTGTGGGTGTATCATGTTGCAGAGCGTTGCGCGGAACGGCGGGGCATCCCCGCGGAAGGGCCGCGACATGCCGTCGCTGTCCTCCATCATAGCCAAAAGGACTCAGTACCGGGGCTTCGGGCGGCCATGACCTTTGCTCGAATGGGATAGCACGTCGGGCACGCGGAACGCCTTAAAGGAGCCAAGCACGAAGAGCCATGAGTGGTAACCGTTGCAAAGGCGGAGGCCGTGATCGTCTCGTCGACTATGGTTCCTTCTTCTGGCGCTCCGCCTTTTTCCCGACCCCCGCTGCGGGCTTCTTTATCCACGCGAATGCGACTTTGTAGCCGAGTTCGTCAGCGATCCGGCGGCCGGCATGGCGGAAGGTGATCAGGCTGAAGAAGGGCAGCCTCGGTTCCTTCTTCGGCGAGCCGTTCACGAGGACGCCGAACACAACGGTGTAGTCGGCGGGCACCAGGTGAGTGCCGGCGGCGGGCACGAGGTCGACGTAATCCGCGCCTCCCGGCTGTTCGGCGATCTTGGTGCGAACGCGATCACGGAATGGCCCGTCCCGCTTTAGCGCGATCGCCGACACGAGGCCTTGGTTGAAGAGGTGGCTGAGCCGCGAAGACTCGGACTTGTCCTTGATGTGGATGAGCCGCTTGTCCTTGCCGAGGAAGTCGCAGACCTCAATCGAAGTAGAGGAATCGCTCGGCTTCACCAGTTTAACGTCCAAGGACAGCAAGTCCCCTCCGCTTGCCTCCACACGGGCATTATATCGCTTTTCGTTGTCACCGGCGTGGGCATCCGGAAGCGCCACCTTATCGGTGTTGGCGAAGTACGCTGCGACCTCCTTCGCCAAGTCGGCGTCGATCCGATACCACCGGCCACCGGACAGAGTGAAGGTTTCACCGTCGAGGACGGTTTCGAAGACGAGGCAGTCCTTCACCGGCCACGCTTGGCCGTTTACTTGGCCCTTCTCGTCGCACTCCTGGACCGAGTGTCGAGAGAGGAAGTCCTTATCGTAGACGCTTAAGCTCTTAGCCTTCAGGTCTGACAGATAGTGGACGATTTCCAGATCAGGAAAAACCGACTGTGACGAGAAGCCCCGAAAGCGAACCCAGTCGGTCTTGTCGGGGTCGTAGATGACCGGGTAAGCCAGCCCTATGTCATCAACCTCCGATGGGTTGTTCGCCAACGCGTCAGTCAGGGCGCTTGCGAGGGCCCCGTCCAGCCTTTCGAGCACCTTAGCGTCTCGAACGTGCTTGATTTGGTCGATCCACCCGAACTCGGTTTTGTAGTCGTCGAGGCCGTGCAACGCCAAGGCCCGAGAGCAGATGCTTGGCAGATCGTCCAGCTTGACCTTACGTCGGATCGTGAGCGCATCGCTTCCACTGATCCGAGTCGCGAATGTCTTGTCCTTAGGCTCGCCAAGCAGCCCCCGGACAATGTCGCGCTCCGGATCAATCTCGAACGCCGTCCGCTCCGATCCCCGGCTGGTCTGGGACCTACGGCTTAGTGTGTTGGAGTCGGGCGTCCGCAGGTCCGCACTGCGCAGCTTGGTGTGGTCCACAGCGTTCAGAACAACGCGCAGGCCGAAGTCCTGCTCGAACGCCGTCTGGTCCAGTTTGGAGTGCCCCATGCCGAAAGAGACGGCAAACCACCTTGCGTCAGCCTTCAGAAACGCGAGCCCGTAGGCGGACCTCTGGATCAGATTGTTCTTGGTGGCAGCCGGCAAATCCAGGAAGTCTGTCCACCCTGGATATCCGCCGCCCAAGGCGCCGGTTGCGACTTGGGAGCCTTCGAACGCAGCCCACGGTTCTAAGGTCACGCCAGCCCGAATGGCACCGGCCGGTTCGACGTCCTCTCGCAGGAGTCGCAGGTTAATGTTCTGAGTTTTCTCGGTCATTCCGGCCCCTTCTTCAGGGTATCGTGGTTCGCGGAACCGAAGATCGCAAGAAGCTAGGCGTTACGCCGGACTGAGGGCCTCATGGAGCATCGCCGGCAGCAGGCCGCTTAGATGGCCGGATGCTTGTCCTTGAGCTACGCAGGCAGCATTTGCCTTAACTTGCAGGTCGTCGAACCAGCATTGGTCATCCAACGTGGGGACGGGGATTGCGATTTTCTCCAGCGCCTTAATGCCCAAGGTGCGGTTGCGGCCAGCCCCGCCGGGCGATGCTTGCGAGAGGGCCAGAAGCCCTTCTTCGCTAAGGAACCAGTATCGCAAGAATTTCGATGTGGCGCGTTCGGGACAGGGGACGCAGGTGAGAAAGCGATGAGAGCCCACCCTACCCGTGTCTTCGGGTTGGGCTACCGCGACAGCGCCCTCCCAAGCGAACACGATATTGAAGAGCAGATCACCGTTTTCGATGCGGAACAGCTTTTTCGAACCAACCTCGATGCCGGGCAGGGCAGGCTTGTGAAAGGTGCCTCTGCCGAACGAACGGACACCAAGTTCCGGGTAGGCCGCGTCGAGGTCGATGACTACAGGACGGCGAACGAGCGGCGCGACCTCGGCCATTGCGACGCGCGGGGCATCGGCCGCGATGCGTGTGAAAGCGGCGCGCAAGACCGCAGCGGTCTCTGCCCCTACTGCGTCAGCGGCATGGGCGCGTGAGGCTACCGCCTCCGCGGCCGCGTCCAGTCGCGCCACGATGGATCTTTGATCAGCAAGGGGCGGGAGAGGTATCTCTTGCGCAAGGAACCGCGCCTCTTTTAGTCGCACGCGATTGGTGCTTCCCTCGCTGGCGCGCCTGCAAAGGGCAACGAACCAGTCGGTTTTGCTTACCCACGCGACGTAGGCCGGGACCGCCCGCCGATCGTCGACGTCAAACGATGGGAAGTCATTCGAGACCACCGCCCCGTCCAGTTCGGGCGGCACAATTCCGAACGCGCCGTGGCGCGCGTCGATCTTGGAGATCACAAACTGCCCGGTCTTCACTTCATTCTGCTGGGTTGCTGAAATCTCAGCACCCTTAAGTTGCCCACGAAGCTTGAGACCCTTGCCCCAGAGACGAGCAGTTACCTGCGAGTAAGTCGATTCAGGATCAAGGACGATACGGTTAGAGGCAGAAGTGAGCACTTCGCCAAGCGGCACCTTGGGCCAACTGGTCATACCGCACCGCGTTTCGCGAGCAGCACGCGCAATTCCTCCAGCGCCGCCACCACCTCGCGCTCCTTGGCTAGGGCCGCGTCGACGATCTCTGTGGGTGCGCGATGGTCCGCGGTGCTCTTTGAGCGGGGATTCTTTAGGTCGAGATTTACGGCGCGAACCAAGCCCGCCTCGTCTCGCTCGATGAGCCCTGGACCGTGCACGGTCCAGGCGCAAGGGTCTTCGCCTCTTGTGTCCCACCAGTTCGCAAGGTCGGCCAAGTCAGCCGACTGCAAAGGCGCGGTCTTGGAGTACTTGCGACGCCCCTCGGGCGCCGGTTGCTCCCAGTATGCGATGTCGCTGGTGGGTCCGGTCGTGTCGAAGAAAATGATATTGGTAGCGATGTCGGTGTAAGGCGCGAACACGCCCTCCGGCAGGCGAACGATCGTATGCAGGTTGAATCGCTCCAACAGGTCGGCCTTGATCCGAGCCGCTACCCCGTCGCCGAACAGCACGCCGTGTGGCACGACCACCGCCGCTCGCCCGTGGCCCCCACGCTTGAGGCGCCGCATGATGAGTTGGAGGAACAGCAGCGCTGTCTCGGCCGTGCGTCGATCGTCGGGGAAGTTGGACAGGATGCCCGCCTCTTCCTCGCCACCGAAGGGCGGGTTGGTCAGGATGACCTCCACTCTCTCCCGCTCGCCGATGTCTGTCAGGCGGTGGCGCAGGGCGTTGCCGGGATCGATTTCCGGCGCCTCCAGCCCATGCAGGAGAAGGTTCATCTGGGCCAGCAGGAAGGGCAGCGACTTTGGCTCGACACCCTTGAGCGATCCCGCCTGAAGTTGTTCACGCTTCTTCACGGTATCAGCCTGACGCACCATGTGGCCGTAGGCTTCGGTCAGAAAGCCTCCAGTGCCGCAAGCCGGATCAAGCACGGTCTCGCCAATCCGTGGATCGACGCGTTCCACCATGAACCGCACAACGGCGCGCGGAGTGTAGAACTCACCGCTGTCGCCAGCCGCGTCGCGCATCTCGCGCAGAAGCGTTTCATAAAGACGGCCGAGAGTATGAATTTCCTCGGAACTATCGAAGTGGATGCCGTCGATCAGGTTGATCACGTCCCTTAGCAGATAGCCGCTCTCCATTCGGTTGGTGACACCACGAAAGACTGTCGCGACTACGTCTCGCCGATCCCGGCCGCCGTTCTGTCCCCGCAAAGAACGAAGATAAGCGAACAGGCCAGGGCCCCGCGTGCCGTCGGGCCGGGTGGTTTCATCACCGGTGATGAACAAGAGGAGGTCGGGGCCGGTGATACCGTCCTTGTCGGCCGCCCAGTCGCGCCAGCGATAAGGCGGCTCGATCGCGGCGTGGAAGGGCTCGTCAGCCAGTTCAGCCTCGTCTTGGTGAACGCGCTCAAGATCGTCGAGGAATTTGAGAAACATGATCCAAGTCAGCACAGGCAACCGGTCGAGGTCTCCGTTCAGACCTTTGTCCTTCCGCATGATCTTGCGGGCCGACTTCACAATGGAATCCAGGCGCTGGGCGGTAGCTTGGGGAGCGGCGGTCTTCTTGGCGCGGGCCATGTGATTCCCTAGTCGGCGGTCAGGCGGCATAGAGCGCTTGGGTCAACTCCGCCACCGCCTTACGCATCGCCTGCGGCCCACCAAAGCGACGCGCGATCTCGCTCGGGTTGCCAAAATCGGATACGGGCTGGACCTTGAGCGCCTGCGGTAAGGCAAGCTGGTCCGGACCGCTGCCAGCGTATTTGTCGAGGAGCGCGTCCAGCACGGCGCGCGCGTCCTCCCCGTAGCGGGTGAACAGGTCCGACTTCGCGACTCGCAGCCGCTGTGCTCGCTCTGCCCGCGTTAGGAGCGGCGCATTCCAGGCCAGATGACAGAGGAGATCGAAGGGGTCATCGTCCGGCCGTTCAGCGTCCGCCTGGAGGGCATGGAGGTCAATCCCACGATCGGCCAGCGCCTCGATAACGGAAGCGCGCTTATCGGGCAGCGCCCATTCCGCACGGAACGCGGCCGGCGTGGCGAACAGAGTGCGAACTTTCTCGCCCGTCCAGTCTGTCAGCCTGCGGCAGGTGAGCCGTTTACCCTCGGTGTCGAGATCATAGACCAAGTGCGCCACCACCTCGACCTGGCCACCGTCGATGTAGAGTTTGCGCGGGAGAACGTCGTTATCATCAGGCGGCAGTTCAGTCGGCCCGTTCGCCTCTTCCTGCTCCTCCGCCTGTTCATGGTCCTCGGTCTCTGACGTTACGACTTCGCCACTCGGGTCGATCTCGATTCGCACCTCCGCGACCGGATCGCCATCGAAGGCGGGGTCGGCGAACTTCTCGGTAGCGGTCCCGGTGTAGTCGATGATGTTGAACCACAGCTTGCCGTAGTCCTCGCGCAGACGGGTGCCTCGTCCAATGATCTGTTTGAACTCGGCCATCGATCCGACTACGCGCGCCAAAACCACGTTCTTGCACGTCGGCGCATCGACACCGGTCGTGAGCAGTTGAGAGGTAGTCAGGATCACCGGCGTCTCCGCTTCTAGGTCCTGGAAACGGGACAACTTTCCTTTACCGATGTCGCCTTCGTCGGCAGTGACGCGCGCGACATAGTCGGGATAGCGCGCCACCAAATCTGAGTTCAGGTTCACCAACGCTTGACGCATTTCGCTGGCGTGATCCTGGTCGACGCAGAAGATAATCGTCTTGGCGAAGCGGTCGGTATTCTTCAGGAAGTCGGTCAGATGACGCGCGATGGCGTCGGTTCGCGCTCGTAGCGCCACAACGCGCTCGAAATCCTTGGTTTGATACTCCTCGTCGGGGACGGCGCGGCCGTAGCGATCCAGTTCCCCAGCGGTCGGACGCCAGCCGGCCGCATCAAGGTCTGTGACGATGCGGTGCACGCGGTAGGGCGCCAAGAACCCATCAGCAATGCCTTGGGCAAGTGAGTACGTGTAGAGCGCCTCCCCGAAGTATGCGTAGGTGTCCCGGCTCTCCTCACGGAGAGGCGTGGCGGTCATGCCGAGTTGGTAGGCCGGCTCGAACCACTCGAGGATTTCGCGCCAAGAGCCATCCGCGCGCGAACTGCCTCGGTGGCATTCGTCGATAATGATCAGGTCGAAGAAGTCGCGGGTGTATTCACGGTAAAGCCCAGCACGGCGTTCATCTTCGGCGATCGCCTGATAAGTCGAGAAGTAGATGTCCCGACTATGGATCGCCTGTCCCGCCCCAATCTTCCAACGGGCGTCGCCGAAAGGCGCGAAGGTCTTGTCCTTCGGGTCATCCACCAAGATGTTGCGGTCGGCGAGAAACAGTATCTTTGGCTTCCGGTGGTCGCCCCGCTTGTTCCAGCCAGCAGCCCACAGCCGCCAAGACAGTTGGAATGCGACCGCCGTCTTGCCCGCACCTGTGCAAAGGTTGAGCAGCGCGCGTTGCCGACCAGCCAATATGGCCTCCAGCGCGCGATTGACGGCGATTTCTTGATAGTAGCGCAGTGGTCGTTCGGCATCGGGATAACCGGACGTCAGCAGCTTGGTTTCGGTTTCGGCGTTAGGGAGACCAAGCGCTTCGCGGTGGCGCTGCCATAGTTCGGCCGGAGTGGGGAAGTCCTCCCGCCCGACCTCGACGCCGGCCACAAGGTCAATTTCAATAATCTCTCGCCCATTGCTCGCGTAGGCGAAACGTAGCCCCAGCACTTCGGCATAATCGCGCGCTTGCTGCACGCCGTCCTGGGCTGACTGATATTCGGCTTTCGCTTCGACAACGGCGATCGGGTAGTCCGGTCGATAGCGAAGGATGTAGTCGGCGCGCTTCCGCTTGCCTCGTTTCGCTACGCCGCCCACGAACAGAACACGACCGTCCGTAAAGCTACGCTGCTCATTGATGGCGCAAGGGGCGGTGTCCCACCCAGCGGTCTGGAGCCTGGGTACAATGAACTTGCGGCAAGTGTCTGCTTCATTGCTCACTGAAGCCCGCCCCGATCTCTCAATCCCAAACCTCCAGAATGGTCTCGCTTTCGCTTAACCTATCCGAAAATCGAGACTATTCCAGAACTCGATTGGACACCCGTCTCTCCAGACAGGCGACGGCACCCACTATCAATTAAGACCGCCTCCACGCGCACCCCGGCCTTGCTGATCGCAAACCTAGAGACTAGGCGCATGGTCAGGTACCGGAAGGAGGGAAGGTCATCTCCGGTGGGGCGGCGCGTTTACAGCTGATCAGCTCGCTTGGCGGATCGTAAACTTCAGATCATCGATCACCCACTCGCTTGGCGGCTCGTTATGGTGCTCCTGCCTCCCACCGGGCTCTTGGCTGGCCTGCAGCGTGTCGAAGACGCGGGCGAGAGATGTTCCCTCGTTTCTTATCCTGACGAGCTCGACGGCATTGTAGAATTGCAGCCAGTTTCCGAACGCAACATCCTGCTGGTCGGGAAGTCCGCGAAGGGGATAGCTGAAGTGACGGGCGACGATCATCCGATAGATCGTGGGATCGGGCACAGTCTTCTCAAGCCGGAAGGCCGAGCGGAGGCCACGATCGCCGACCTCGGCCATCCATTGCGAGGTGGCGGTAAGCCATGCCTGCGACTGCTGCTTCAGACGCCTTGACCGGCTCTCGCGCGTCGCGATGTCCATCCCGAACGGATCTTGGTGCTTCAGCTGGACGAGAATCATCTGCCCGGAGGCTCCGTCGATCGCGACAAGGTCCACATCGGTGATCAGCCTTCCCCCGAGGCGTAGCTTGACGTTTTCTAGGTATGTGAAGTCTTGTCCTAGCTCGTCGAGGACGCGCCGCATGGCTGCCTGCATCGACTGTTCGCGCCGTGCCTGGTTCCTGTCGTAGTCTGTCGGAAAATGAAACCGAAGGGAGTCCAGCAGGAAGAGCACTGGGCGATTCAGGGATCCGGTCTGACATCTGATCACCCCCCCTTCCGACGTTCTGATCAGTGGCGGCAGGGAGCACCCAGGCCGGTCCAGAAGCGCAGTATTTTCCCGACCAACCGAGAGCACACGGAAGATGGTTTCAGCGTCCTCCGTGGTGATTCCCCCGAACTCTTCGAGTTGCGCTCCAAAGTGTGAAAGCGCCTCTCGGATCGTATCGACAAAGGCGGCGGGGTCAGCTGAGATCGTGAGGACGTTCTCAATGCGCACCTTGCTGTCCTTGGCGCACAGGGCTTCTGCAAACCTCTCGTGACGCAGCGACAGTGACTGCAGGAACGTGATCGCGAGAATGAATTTCTGGAAACTGACCCCGCCGAACTCGACCGCGTAGTTGAAGGTGTCGTACCCATCCTCGAGAGCAACACGCTGAAAGGCTAGCGCGTAGAAGTACTCATCTAGCAGCGGGTCTCCACCGTAACCGATGAAGTGGGTCTTGAACGGATAAACAAGTTCATCGAGCAGTCGGTCGACCTCCTCGCGCGCGCTTGAGAACGCCTCTCCATGAAGGGCTTCCTCGACCATCCTCGTGTGGGCGCTGGTGTAGTGCTCAGCGATTGATCGTTCGTAGTACTGGTCGTCAAACAGCTTGGCGGGCAGCGTGATCATGAACTCTTTGCTGCCGACATGTTCGATCTCGCCCGTGCCGGCCATGGCCGTCTGCGCGACCCGTCGGCCATGCTCGATCATGCCCATTCCGGATACGATTTGAAGCACAGGCCGCGCGATCCTGCTGTCCCTGCGATAGGTGAGCGTGGGAACATCGAAACCCGGACGAGCCTCCAGCGCCAGCTTTACGAGCCTCGTGGCCCCCAAGTGCATGATGTAGAACTGCTCACTGTCCTCGTCCGTGCGATTGGCGCGTGTCCTCCGTACGTATTCGGCCAGATCCAGCTCGTTGACCGTGGCCCTCAGGTAGAGGCCAAGTCGGTCCTTCCTGAGCACCGGCACAAATTTCGCCTCCTGTCTGTCCAAGGCAGAGAAGAAGGCTCGCACGGCGTCTGAAGACTCGGTCAGTATCTGGTCCCTCTCCGTGACGGCGCGGCAGCGCTAACCATTCCAATCGAACTGCGTGAGGATCATCAAATCAGCAGCTCAATCCTCCCTCACTGATCTTATGGATCTCCGGATTATCGGCGAGAATGACGGGCGTCTCAGCCAAGTCGTACACGAGCGACCTGCCTAAAAACACAGCCCCGCTGCCTTCGTCTATCCACTGCTCACCTGCAAAAACAGATCGCTGGACACTATTTCTCCAATCGTACCGAAATCTCACGGTCTCCTAACCGATCCAAGACGACCACGTCGCCTTCCCGGGCCGCCGCACCCTCGAAGAACGCGCGCGTTGCTTTCCGATCCCGCAAGATCATTTTGGCCGCGTCAACGTCTGTCAAGACTGTGGGTCCGGGCTCAAACCTGACGGTGAAGGGGACGCCGAGGTCGGCCTTGTTCTTGCCGCCCAAGCCACCTTCCGGAATGATCTGTGAACATCCGCGGAGGTAGAAGTGGTGATTGCGAACGTTACCTGCGGTCAGGATGATCCGTGCGGTTTCCATGATTAATCGATACTCCAAAACATAAACATTACAGATACTTGATCTCAGTTTGCGTAGGCGAGAGACGGCTGGACTCCCGAACTCACCAGAGACCTCAGCCGCTCATCCAAGCCGGCAAAATCGGCCAAGCCAACCGTTGCGATCGCAAGGCGGGCATCATCGGTCCCCCTGATTAGGTGCCCTGTCTGTCGCCCCTCGAGACTGCCTGCCTTCTCATGATGCGGGTAGAGCAGCATCAGTCGGTCACAGCCATAGACATGCGCATATGCCATCATCTGATAGACGTCGGCCTGGCCGACGCCGCGCTTCTGGTCTTCGACCGGGCCGGTCAGCCGCTTCCACTTGGTATCAATGATTAGCCGGACCCGATTTCCATCAGAGATTACGATGTCAGGCTTGGTCGCGAACCGTAAGGCGTTGTCGTCGGACAGCAGAGCATGGTCTCGCGGGCCCTGAAGCCGAACCGTCAAACCGCTGCCTGCCAGAGCCCGTTGAAGACTCCGACCAATGAACTCCTCAAACAGGGTGTTCATTTCAAACAACAGGCTGAAGCCTTCGCCTGCGCCCAGGCTCGTAGTCTGGAATTTTTCTCCGAGCAGGAGGCGCGCCAAGGCTAGCAAGGACGCCCAAGTCGCGTTGGTGCGATCAAGGATGACCTCGTTCCACGGCAGGCTGCGAACAGGGACGCTGCTGACGTCCGCAAACACAAGCGCCAGCTCAGACAACCGACGCTGGGTTTCCGAGGCTTTGGCGATCCGGCGCAGCCGCGTCACCGCAGCCTTCATGATCTGATTGAGGGCGATATCAGCGCTAAGGTCATCGTAGCGGCAGGCGAGGCGCTGGGGACTCGCTGCGAGAACGGTGAACTGGCGCGGCACATTCAGCCGGCCACGAAGCGCCGGCAAATCATCCTCTTTGGGCACGTATCGCCGCGGCAGGCCGCGGTGAACCACCGTGAAGAGCTGATCGCAGAAGAGCCGGATCAAAACCTCCAGAAGGTCGTGGTGCTGCCAACCCAGCCGCGTCAGAGCGCCACTGGCGATGTCGAGATCCAACACGCGCGCCAACATGTGGATGAGCCGTTGGCGAGTGGAGCCATCATCCAGTCCGTCGATCTTGGGCAGGATCTCCAAGGTCGCGTCAGGCGTAACCAGAACCCCTACCGTCTGCTGGGCGCGCAGCCGGGCGTGCCCGTTGACCAGGATGGTCTCACCGTCTGCGCCGCCCAGCTCAGACTGCCTTGCGGCAGCCACCAACCGATCAGCTGCCTTGCGCGTGATCTCACCACCGGCGGCACCGTCGCCGATGGTGAGATACTCCCATTCGCGGAGCGTATGGCGGCTCAAGGCTTCAGCTGATCGTAAGCAGCCAATGCAATTTTCGATCGAACTGCATACCGCCAACGGCCCTCCCCGCTCTCGTAGGCATCACCGCCCGCTGGCGGTTTCAGCCGCGTGCGGGTGACGAAGCCGCCTTCGTCCTCAACCTCACCAAGGACCTGGCGGACCTTCTCCCAGTTCTCGTAGAAGTACTCCGTCAGAAGGGGGATGACGCGTGTGCGCATTACTTGGGCCACATCGTCCGGCGTCTGGCAGGGCATGAAGAAGGCGTGACCAATCTGGTGGTCGCGGTCGAAGAGGTATTCGATACGGCTGTTCAGGCCTTTCAGGACGCTGACCAGATCAATCCCCGTCCGTGCGCTCGCTTCAGCAAGAGATTCTGGATCGGGGAGGAGCTCTTCAAACTCGAACCGACGCCGCAGAGCGGTGTCCAATAGGGCGATCGAACGGTCCGCGGTGTTCATGGTGCCGATGATGTGCAGGTTGGCAGGCACGCTGAAGGTCTCGCCCGAGTACGGCAGCGTGACGGAAAGGGCGTTGGTGCAGCCGGTCCGCTTGTCTGGCTCGATCAAAGTGATGAGTTCGCCAAAGACCTTCGAAATGTTGGCCCGGTTGATCTCGTCGATGATCAGGACATAGGGTTCGGGCGCGGCTCCCACGGCTGCAGCCTCCCCGGCTCCTGCAATAATCTGCTCGAGAGCCGGCCAGGCGATCTGCTCGGAATCCAGATTATAAATAGAGACCTGGCTGAAACCGCGACCGTAGATCAGCTCGCGCGGCAGAGGTTCAGCGCTGTGCCAAAGCCAGCGTACCGAGCGCCGATGGTTGTAGTCCGAGTGTTCGCCGGCGACGTATTCGTATCGCCCGGTGACCTCGCCGATCGCCCGAAACGCCTTGTTGCCGTCGGAGACTACAACCAGGTCGCCAACCTTCATCCACGAGCGCAGGGCATAGAGCTGCTGGACGTTGGGATCTTGGCCGGTAGCGTCAGGATGGTCCTGCCGCCAACGCGCCTTGACGGCGTCAAACGCCTCAAACCTAGGGTCGGACCAGTCAATATCGCCGCCCCATCCCAGCGCCACGTACTCACCTTCCAGCGCGTCGCGAAAAATGCGCGCGCCCTCATCCTGGCCGCTTCGACCGAGCGACATTTTGAAGACCTGACGCTCCCGGTAGGACGTCGGCTCGGAAAGCGGCCGACCTCGGTTGGCTTGGGCCAGGTCCGCGATCTTGCGGAACACGCCGGGTTGAGACCGCAGTGAGAAGCCGGTGCTGCCCCCTTCGGCGCCCTCACCATCCGAACCGGTTTCGGGACGCAAACCCTCGACAAAATCCTCATAGGCATAGGACTGGTGGAAGGTGACGAAGCCGATGCGCTTGCGCGCCACGAGCTCGCGATAACGAGCCATCAGCGCCGACCGAGTTTCGGGGGCATCGCCATCGCACAGCTCGACGGCGCGCCTGGCCGTCGTCCACGTCTTCCCCGTCCCTGGCGGACCATAAAGGATCAGATTGGTTGGGGCGACCGCCGCGGCTGGTTCGGATGTCATCGGCGCTGCAGCCTTCTCTAGATCGGTATCGTTGGATGCGACATCGGTCGTCACCCACAGGAAGCTCTGGACGTCCCAGAAGTCTCGCGGCGACCAGCCCCAGTCGTCTCGCATGATGGTGAATACGCCTTGGACCAGAGACAGGAGCTCGCCGTACTCTACCTCCGTCATGACGTTCGACTTGAAAGGTCCCCGACCCGTCAGACGCTTGGCGGCTCGCTGCAAATACTGTGTCTTGACCGCTATCGCATCCTGCGGACGCGTCAGCGCCTGCGCTGTCGTCACCAGGGTTCGAAGCGCCCCTCCAGTGAACGTGGGGTGGATCCGACTTGCGCATCGCGCCGCGCTGGCCGATGCCGCACCTGAATCGGCCAACATCTCGTCCAATGCATCGGTGACGGCCTGACGGTCCGTTTGGGATAGGCTGTCGAGGTGGGCAAGCGCGCGCCAATCGACGAAATTAGCGGGGGGTTGCCACATCAGCTTCAGAAGTCTGGCGCCTGCTGATTCATCGGCGTCGGCAGACGACAGAGCCTGCTCCACACGATCCAGCACGACATCCTTGTAGGCGCGTTCGTCGTCCCAATAGGCGCCGTGCCTGGCTTGAAATCCGAGCTCTCGGAAGTCGGGATATCGCTCAAGGAACTGGGTCTTCATTTCCTGGAGTACGGCCAGGTTCAGGGGAGCGGGGGCAAGGACTTCCCCACCGGCTTCGGCCGTTCGAAATTGCGAGTAGTAGGTTAGCGTCGCGCGATATCCGGCAAGGTTGGCGTAGACATCGCCATCGATCTGGAAGGGAGCCGGATTGGGCCGCCCGTTCCGTTCGTCCTGTTTCGAGTAGGTGAGCGTGGTGCGGATAGCCGCCAACGCGTCAAGGTCATAGGCCGCGTCCAGATCTCCAAACGCAGTCTCCAAGCGGTTGCCTTGGGACCATTGAACCGACTGGGTTTTGGCAGTGAACCCGCGCTGACCAAGCCACTCTCTGAAAGCTTCTCTCATCGTTCCGTCTTTTTCGGCTGACTGCTCGGAGCAGATTCGAACACCGCGCTGACGCCGAGGCTCGGATCACCCCTGGGGCGTTTGCCCGCGGCAGGTCCAGGAGTTTTGTGCTTCGGCTTGGCGCGAATGGGGAGGGGTTACGGCTGCGAGGCCAATACGCCGGCTCGTTGCAAGCCTTCGCGCGCTTCGGCCTTCAGCCGGTAGCTGACGCTCGGTCCCGAACGTTCCTTGACCAGCAGGATGCTGGAAAGGTCCTGCCCATCGATGACGAACCGTCGGAAACACCCGAACCGGTCGTATACGAGATGACCAATCAACAGGCCGACGTCGCCTTTGCCGCGAACCTTGAGCGCCTCCTGGTAGGTGCCGCCCGGGTTTACGGCGACCCACTGGAGGAACTGCAGCTCTTCCTCGTTCGGCGGTTTCACCTTGCTGAACGCCACTGCAATCGTGTCGACCAGATCGAGGTCATTGACCTCGTCCGCCATGCGGGCATGAGCCTCGGCGTCAACAGCCGACAGCTCGATCGGCCGCAGAGCGAGTTCTCGTTCGCAAGCGTCCAGAAGGCTTCCAAGCTCTTGCCGCTCGGCTCGATCCCGTAGGTCTCTGATCTCGCGCGTCCCCATGGTCGGCAACCGTTCGATCGCGCGGGTGATGTGCTTTTCGTCAAACGCCCCCAAGTCGCCCTCCCTGGCAATTCGGCTGTCATGTCCGGAGTATCCGACGCTAGAACTCGTCAGCGTCTATAATCAACGATTGTCGGAAGTCCGGCTCCGAAAACGTCGTCAGCTCGGAGCACGTCGCCCCCATGTCATGCAGAAAGATCCGCAGCTCCTCCGGCGTGACCGGCACGCGAACCCAGCAGTTGTCCACGTAATAGATGTCGATCGCGCGTTTTCTGGCCCAGACTGAGACTTCACTCGGCCCGAACCGGTAGGGCAAGCCAGCCAAACTGACGTGACGCGCGTTTGGTAGCGCGGAGTTTTCGAGGGTTTGCAGGTCCGCAATCGGATCAACGACGAGCAAGCTGCACGAGAACATTGTCATGGCCGGCTCCCCGCCCCGATCCTCGATCGGTTCACGAGCGAAGGCCCGCGAAAGCCGCGAGCGTCCATACTGTTCCGTCCGATTGGGCGATGATCTTCACTTCCGCCTCGCCGTCAAAAGCGAGTTGACGGGCGATGTCCAAGGCGACGGGTCGGGAGGTCGGATGGAACTGCGCGATTTCCCCGGTCGGCCGATGCAAATATTGCGCCCGATACAGATGGCGTCCACCGGACTGTTCAACCGAGTTGGTCATTGAGACGGCCCCTATGCGCGGTGATAGCGACGGGCACGTGCGCCATGTTCATGCAACAGCGTCACGATCGACCCGTCGCTTGCATTGCAGACGACGGCCAGATTGCGCAGACGGTCGAGGTCTCGCCCCATGCTGCGACGCACGTCCCGGTCCGCCAGGCGCCGACGGCTGACGCTCAGCGCCACGCATCCTCCGCCGACGCGGGTCTCGATGTCTGCGTGTGCGAGAAGTTGTTCGATCAGTCCGTGCGGAATGCCGCGTTGGTTAGCGCGGACGGATGCGTGGTTGGTCAGTTGAAGTCCCATGATTTCCTCCCTTGTTGGCTACGATCCACACGCTAGAGTCCTTTTCCGACAAGTTCGGTCGTAAATCGGAGGGGGCTCGATGCGACATGAAAAGGTGACCCTGGTCCTGGAGCTCGCCCGCCGGCTGGCTGCGAGCGCCGAAGGGATGAGCACCGAGGAGATGGCCGAGGAACTGGGTGTGTGCCGCAGGACCGCCGAGCGCATGCGCGATGCGATCGCTCATGTGTTTCCGCAGATGGAGGTGCTGCAGGAAGGCGTCAGCAAGCGTTTCCGGATTCCCAGGGGGCTCGACGGCTTCTTCCAATCACCCACCATCGACGAGCTGGTGGAGCTGTCGCGCGCCATCGACACCCTGCGCGATGGCGGACACCGGAACCGGGCGGCGACGCTCGAGGGCCTGGACCACAAGGTGAAGTCCGCGCTGAAGGCGGAGCATCGTCGGCGCATCTCGCCCGACGTCGAGGCCCTTTCGCGTGCGGAGCTGACAGGGATCCGCGCAGGCCCCCAACCCGTGGAGGATCCGCGGCTTCTGACAGGGATCCGCCAAGCCCTGATGGGCATGTATCAGGTCCGGTTCTCTTATCTGGGCGGGTCAAACCCAGGATCGGTTCGCACCCTTGTGCCCTACGGCCTGTTCTTCGAGCGTATGAACTATCTGGTCGGCGCAGAGATAGGCTCGGATCAGCCGCGGAACTGGCGGCTCGACCGGATCCAGAACTTCGAGGTCCTGGAAGCGACCGGCGCCGCGCCTGATACCTTCTCGATTGCTGACTACACGGCGCGTTCGTTTGGCGTATTCCATGACCGCGTCGAGCAGGTGAAGCTGCGCTTTACAGGCGACGCAGCCGCCGAAGCGAAGCGCTGGAGGTTCCATCCCGGCCAGGTGGTTACGGCTCAGGGCGATGGTTCCCTGCTGGTGGAGTTTGAGACCGGCGGCATGCTCGAGCTTGCCTGGCACCTGTTCACCTGGCGCACGGAGGTGGAGATCCTTTCTCCTGCCGGCTTGCGCGAGATCATGGTCGCAGAGCTCAACTCAGCCCTCGCGCGGCACAGTTCCTCTATTCCGACCGAAGCTGTCGCAGATCTGGTCCAGAGTTAGACCATGACCAGATTACTCTCCGCCTCGCGCCTCAACGCCTTTCAGGCTTGCCGTCACCAGACCGCTCTTTGGCTCCAGGGCGTCAAACCGCCGGAGCGCGCCGATGACGCCATCACCCTGATCCGAGCAAAAGGCTTCGAGCATGAAGCGCGCGTGGTTGAACAGCTGAGAGCCAAGTACGGCGCGGTGGTCGAGATTCCTGGCGAAGGGTCTCTGGAGCACCGCGTGCAGCTCACCGTCCAGGCGATGAACGACGGCGCTCCGGTGATCTACCAGGCCGCGCTCACGGACGGTCGGTGGGTCGGCTATCCGGACTTTCTGGTGCGTAGCGACACTCAGGAAGACGGCACTTGGCGATACGCGCCCGAGGACGCCAAGCTGGCCAAGAAGGCCAAGGCCGAACACCTGCTGCAGCTAGGCGTCTACGCCGCCCTGTTGGAGCACGTGAGCGGTCATCGGCCGCCACAAGGCGCCATCCACGGCTCGGGAGGCCCGCCCGAGCGGTTCCGGCTCGAAGACACGCGACACATCACCCGGCGCATGATGGGCCAGTTCGAAGCCTTCATCGACGCACCAGTGGAGACCCAAGCCGTCAAAAACGGGGCCTGCGGTCAGTGCGATTTTCTCGACCGCTGCACGAGCGAATGGCGGACGGCCGACAGCCCCGTGTTCGTAGCCGGCATGCGCGGCGATCAGATCATCAAGCTGGCCAAGGCCGGCGTTCGCACGCTGACCGATGTGGCTGCGCTTCCCACTGGATCCAAGGTTCCCGGCATCGGCGAAGATACCTTGGCCAAGCTGGCGAACCAGGCGCGGCTCCAGATGCGAGGCGCGGCGGGCGGCCAGCACCTAGCTGAGACCCTGCCGAGCGAGCCGCTGCGCGGGTTTGCGATCCTTCCGCCGCCCCAGCCGGGCGACCTGTTCTACGACATTGAAGGAGACCCGCTGTACCCCGAAGGCTTGGAGTACCTCCACGGCCTGTGGGGACCTCTAGGCGACGACGGCACTGATCGCTTCGTAGCCCTCTGGGCTCATGACCACGTCGCGGAGAAGGCGTCCTTCGAGCGCTTGATGGATCTGTTCAAGAAGCACCTGGAGCGTTTTCCGAGGGCGCGGATCTATCACTACGCCCCCTACGAAAGGACGGCGCTGAAGCGGCTGTCCGCGAAATACGCGACTCGCGAGGCCGAGCTTGACCAGCTGCAGCGCGA
The DNA here is from genome assembly GCF_001426805.1 of Brevundimonas sp. Root1423. Classification (NCBI taxonomy): domain Bacteria; kingdom Pseudomonadati; phylum Pseudomonadota; class Alphaproteobacteria; order Caulobacterales; family Caulobacteraceae; genus Brevundimonas; species Brevundimonas sp. Root1423. Next base: position 56,953 of record NZ_LMFL01000003.1, on the reverse strand, counting down.
CCACCGCTTCGTGGATCTCTACGCCGTGGTTCGTCAGGGCATCAGGGCCTCGACCGAGAGCTATTCGCTCAAGGATCTGGAGAAGATCTACTGGGGCAAGCGCGTCGGCGAAGTAACCAACGCCGGAGATAGTATTGTGGAGTACGAGCGCTGGCGGGAGCTGTCGGATCCGGCGATCCTGGAAGCCATTGAGCGCTACAACGAGGATGACTGCGTCTCCACCGCCAAACTGCGCGATTGGCTTGAGGCACTGCGGCCGGCCGATGCGCCGTTTGGCCTCGCAGTTCCGGAGCCAGACGAACTCAAACCGGAACCGAGCGCCAAGGCTGAGGCGCGCGCCGAGTTCGAACGCGATCGTATCGCGGTCGCCGAGGCCCTTCGCGGACAGGAGGGCCTGGAGCCTGAACTGCGCGAGCTGCTGGCGGAGCTTCTCTGGTTCCACCAGCGCTCGCAGAAGCCCCAATGGTGGGCGCTGTTCGATCGCCAGACCTGGACCGATGAAGAGCTCATCGAAGACGCTGAGAGCCTTGGCGGCCTGCAGCTCATAAACCAGGAGCCGGAAGCAAAATCTCTGGTCGCCACCTATCGCTTCCCCGAGCAGGATACGAAGGTGAAGGAGGGTGACCGCCCGCGTATCGCACTCACGCTCGACCCCGCCGGCTCGATCGTGAAGCTCGATATGGAGCGACAGATCGTGGTCCTGCGCCGCCAGGCCAAGAGCGGAGACTTCCCCGAGCGGGCATCACTTTCGCCCGGTCAGCTGATCGACCAATCAGTCCTGGAAGCGGGGCTTCTGGAAGTCGCCAGGCGCGTGTCGAAGGGCGACTTCGAATCCGACCGGGCCCTGCTCGACATGCTGCGCCGCCTCTCCCCTCGGCTCGCGGGACGCGCGCAGGGCAAGGCAGTGGTCGCTGCCGGCGAAGATCTGGTGGAAGGTGCCATCCGCGCGGCTCGCGACCTGGATGAAAGCAGCTTGATCATCCAGGGGCCGCCGGGCACCGGCAAGACCTACACCACCGCCCGCGCCATCACCGCCCTGCTGCAGGACGGTAAACGGGTGGCGGTTTCGTCGAACTCTCACAAGGCGATCAACAACCTGCTCAAGGGCGTCTCGAAACGCTGCGAGGACGTCGGGTTTGAGCTCGACGGTGTGAAGAAGGCCTCGCCGGGCGACCCTGAGACGGTTTTCGAGGGCTATGGCATCATCAGTGTGGGTGCATCCAAGGACGTCGAACTCAGCCATCAGCTGGTCGGCGCCACCGCTTTCGAGTTCGCCAAGCACGACGTGAACTCGTTCGACTACCTGTTCGTGGATGAGGCAGGTCAGGTGTCTCTCGGCAACATCATGGCCATGGCCGGCTGCGCCAGAAACCTGGTGCTCGTCGGCGATCAGATGCAGCTCCCCCAGCCCGTACAAGGCGTACATCCGGGCGAGACCGGCCTGTCATCCATGGACTACGCAATGCAGGAGCATCCGACCGTGCCGCCAGAGCGCGGTATTCTCCTCAACGTGTCATGGCGAATGCACCCGGATGTCTGCAGCTTCATCTCAGACGCCGTCTACGAAGGTCGCCTTCAGGCCGAAGCCTCGACCGCTGTCCAGCGGCTTGTCCTCGGCGACGGCCTGCACCCCGCGCTGCAGCCTACTGGCATCAGTACGGTGGATGTTGACCACCAGGGCTGCACCCAGAGTTCCGGGGAAGAGGCCACCGTAATCGGCCACCTCATCGAACAGCTGCTCGGTCAATCCTGGGTCAACACGGCCGGCGTCGCCGCGCCCATCACCCTCAGCGACATCATCGTCGTCAGTCCCTTCAACATGCAGGTGACCCTGCTCAAGAAGCGGCTTCCTCAGGGCGCGCGCATCGGGACGGTCGACAAATTCCAGGGTCAGGAAGCGCCGGTGGTGCTGGTGTCCATGGCCACTTCCTTTGGAGGCGATGCCCCTCGTGGGACGGAATTCCTCTTCAATCGCAATCGTCTCAACGTCGCCATCAGTCGAGCGAAGTGCCTGGCCGTCATGATCAAGGGGCAGCGATTGTTGGAACTGTCTTCGCCGGGCCTTGCGGACCTTCCGCGGTTGGATCTGCTCGCACGAGCCGAAGCAGCGGCATGCCGTTAGCTGTCATGGGGGCTGACACTGCCAGCGCCTTTAAGTAGAAGTGTTCTTTACGCCGAGGGGGCTAGCGGTGGTTATTCCGCCGCGAATATTGGGCAATTTTTCAAATCTTTCTGATCCTTGGGATAGGGTTGGATTGCGAAGCGGCCGCGGACTTCACGCAACCATTGTGATGCGCTGCTTCAAACGGGGGGTACATGAATAGCGTTCTCGACTTCATCCTGATTGGGCTGGAACTTATCTTCGGCGTCCCTTGGGTAGCCCCCTTGGTGATCGCGCCCCTGATGCTTGCATGGACAGGCTGGCTATCGTTCCAGGCACGCACGCGGACCCTTCCCTATCTGAATGCCGCGTCAAAGCGCGTCGAGGTTCTCCAAGGCGCGATTGGGTCTGAAAGCGATCCCGTTGCGGAACGGGCCGCATTCAGCGCGAACTATGGAGACGTCGCTGCCGCCATGGCCGCTCCTGCACCGGGCGCAGACCCTCTCATTCTGGCTTGGCGCGAGTTCCAGGAATCGATCGTCGACGAAACCGAAGCCCCGGTCAGAAATACGAACCGACCTGCGGCCTTCTTCAACCGCGCCGCGCCGCGGCAAAGCCTTCTCATCTTCTGGTCCAACATCATGGTTGGACTGGGACTGATCCTGACTTTCCTCGGGCTCATCGTGGCGCTGCACAAAGCCAGCCAAGGCATGGCGACGGGCGACCAGACGGCTATGCAGCAGTCGCTGATTGACCTGCTCACCGTCGCGGGCGCCAAGTTCTTCACCTCTGTCGCAGGTGTCGGGACATCACTCGTTCTGCGATTCGTCGAGCACGGGCTGCAGAAGCGCACCAACCGAGTGACGGATGCCCTTTGTTCGCTGCTGGAGCGGGGCATGTTGTACGTGCCACCCCAGCGCCTGGCGGTCGAGCAGCTCGATGTCCTTCGCGAGCAGCGCGATCAACTCAAGGCCTTCAATACCGACTTCGCTCTCCAGCTCAGTGAGCGCATGGGGGTGGAATTCCAACAAGCCATCGCACCCGTAACCGCCTCGCTCGGCCTGCTCAATGACAACATGACGTCGATGGGTCAGGGGCTCGGCCAAGGAGCCGCCAAGGCGATCGAGGAGGCGTCAGGCGGTGAGCTGCGAGCACTGGGTCAGACGCTTTCCACCTTGGGCGAACGCCTGGACGATTTGAGCTCGTCGGTGGGCTCCTCTGGAGAGGACGCCGCCCGCCAGATCCGCGCCGCCGGCGCAGATTTCGCTCAGGCTGCGACTGACATTCGCGAGGCCTTCGACCGGCTCACTGGCCAGGTCGACGGTATGGGTGAGCGCTTCTCGACCCAGGGCGAGGAAATGGCTCGGGCTCAGTCCGACACGCTCGAGCGCATGCTGAGCGGCCTCGAGAGCGCCCAGACCAAGTCGGCTGACGCCATCACCGAAGCAGTCAATCGATTGCAGGGAGCCGGCCTCAACGCTGCAGAGACGATGCAGAAGGAGGTCTCGAACGCGATGACGGCGGGTGTGGCCGCGAGCCAGGAAACGTTCCGCGTGGCGCTCGAGGAGTCGGGGGAAGGCCTTAGAGGCGTGGCCGCAGGCCTCGCCAAAGCGGTTGGCGAAGCGGCGGAGCAGATTGACCGCGCCGGTCAGGGCTTCACCCGGAGCGGCGAAAGCGCCGTGCGAACGGCTGAGGCGATGGAAGGCGTGACGGGGCATGCCAAGACCGTCGCAATCTCCATCGGCGACGCTTCCAAGGGATTTGCGGCGGCGGCAGCGCCGGTCGCCCAAGCAGTTCAAGCCGTCAACGAAGCTGCAGGTCGGATCGCGCGTTCGCTGGAAGCCAATCAGCAAATGGACGCGGAGGCGGTGCAGTCGCTGCAGAAACTCGCCGATGGGATTCGCGAGACGCAGGAGGCCGCAGAAACCGCTTGGGCCGACTACCGCGCACGCTTCGAGAATGTCGACAAGGCGCTCGAGCAAACCACCGTTCGTCTCGGAGAGACGCTCGAGGGTACCTTCAGCGAGTTCAAGCGCTTCGCTGCCGATACCGATCGCGAGCTGGCGTCCGCAGTGGGCAAGCTCTCCGGCGCGCTGACATCCATCGAGGAATACGCAGAATCCCTCAACGACTATGTCGAGGCCAAAAAGCTGTCTGAGGCTGCCTGATGATCCTCGATGACGCGCACGAGCATGCCATCGAGGAAGAGAACTATTTTGTCTCGATGACGGACATGATGGTGGGGCTCGTCTTCATCTTCATCATTTTGCTGATGTATTACGCCCTGCAATTTCGCCAGGTCACTGACGAACTGACTGGCGCGGACACCACGCGTGCGGAAATACTGGCGCAGATACAAGCGTCCCTCAAGCAAAAGGGCGTGGAGGTATCTATAGATACGCAGAATGGCGTGCTTCGACTGCCCGACAAGATCCTGTTCGACAGCGGCGACGATCAGCTGAAGGTCGAAGGGCAGGAGAATGTAGGCAAGCTGGCCGAAGCGCTGGAAGAAGTGCTTCCCTGCTACACGCGCCACCAGTCGGGACGCGCGGTACCCCCGACATGCCCTGCCACCGAGCACGCGATCGAGTCCGTCTACATCGAGGGGCACACCGATCGCGACGCGTTTTCCGGCGGCGGTCGAGACAACTGGGACCTGTCAGTCGTCCGAGCGACAAATACTTATCGAACGCTTGTTGGTTCCCGAGCCGATCTCTCAGAGCTTTGCGCCATGAAGGGCAAGCTGTGCGAGCCTGTTCTCAGCGTCAGCGGCTATGGTCCTCAACGGCCAATTGACCCGAGCGACACCATCGATGCCAAAGCCCGCAACCGGCGCATCGATCTTCGCATCATCATGGTCGCGCCCGACTCCGGGCAAACGGTTCGCCGGGTCGAGCGGGCGCTGGACGCTCGATGACCCGCCTGGCCTCTCTGCTGGACCACCCAGAACGCCTCCTCGACGCCTTGCGAGTCCGTGCCCCCGAGCTGGTCTTGCTCCCTAGAGCTGTCGCCCAGATCAGTGGAGAGGCAAGGGCCATCAACCTCGAGGCGACCGAAGCGCTCCAGCAGCGAGTGGCCGGTCTGATATCTGAGGGTCAGGTCGCATCGCTTTCGCGGCGGGACCTGCGGGAGAGTTGCAGAACATTTCTGCACCCGCCGCACCCACCGGCCAAAGACACCACCATCGCGAACCCCATTTGCGACCAGGTCGAAACGCTGCGTCGCCGTTCAGCCTTGTTCGCTCTCCTTGACGCCTACCTCGACGGCTTTGATCAAGATGATGCGGACGTCGCGTGGCTCGCCAAGCGACTGACCACCGCGTCGAAGTCCTGGCCATGGCGGGGAACCGATCCCTGGCCGGCTCGGATCAAGGCTTTTGAGTTGCTCACGCCCTCAAAGGCGCCCGGCCGCCTGGCGGCAGCGGTGCTCGGCGGTAAAGGCGACTTTCGGTCCATCCTCGACGAAGCTGGGCTGACGACGGAAGGCCGTCGCATCGGTGGCCTGGGGCTGGCCGGCTTTACAGCGGCCTGCGAGACGGTGCGCAAGCTCAAGGCGGCCCAGGCGGTCGCAGCCCAGGAACGACTTATTGAATGGTCGGGCGGTTCAGGCACCCTCGCCTATCCCAAGGCCTGGCCGCAATTTGCGGGCGCTCTGTTTGAGCCTTGGGGCGCAAGCGAGCCCGCCCGAGCCCACAAGACACTGATCGTCGACAAGGCGGTCGCGCACGCAGGCGACCCCCGCATCAACCGCGCACGATGGCGGCCGGTAGAAGAGGTCGCAGGCGATGCATACGCCATCATTCTGCGCTGGCTAACCGAGGCTTCGGTCCGACAGTTTTTCGACATCGTCAACGAAACCATGACTGATCGCCCTGACATGTGGGCAGACCGGCGCAAATTCTGGACCCGGTACCTGGACGCCGACATGATCTCGGCGGCCTGGGTTGCCTTCGGCTCGGACGGTGCGGCCCGTGCCGATCGCGCCGCCCAACGAACGGGCGACAAGAGTCTTTCGATGTTCGGACGACTGGCCTCGGGCTCCGGTCGTTCCTCACAACACGCCGCGCTCATAATGAAGATTGGCGACCTGACCATCGCTGAGTGGAGCCACAACGGAAAATGGAACATCTGGGGTCGCAACGACCCGAAGCACCCCGTCCTGTTCCGGCACAATAGTCGGCGATTGCCCGACTACGATTCTTCCGAACTCATGCGCGCGCCGACCTCCGGTTCCCATACGACGTGGTGGCAATCGAGAGTGGCTGACATCATCAAGAACGAAACCGGCCTGCGGCCATGATCAACCCATTCCGGCGCAAGGCCCGCACGGCGGAAGAGGCATCATTCTCGGTCAGAGAAGACGGTGAGATGCTCCACTTGGCGCTCGCGCAAAGCGGCGTGATCGTCCCAACTGCCGAATGGGCCAATCGACGCCCGGACGCTGCCACGGCCCTGGGGGGTCTGTTCGCCAAAGCCGAGGACGCGCTCGAAGCCGGACAACAGCCTTCAGTCGTGGTGCTCGACAACGAGATTGTTCTCAGTCCTCGCTGCGTGGCCGAGTTCGACGCTGCGACGGCGCTGGTGCTCACGGTCCCTCCCGCGACGCCCTTGGCGCTCGACCTCAAGCCTGTCGGCCGGATCGATGAGGACGATTTCCGGCTGGATGTTCGATGGGTGAAGCCGGGCGGCCAGCCCTGTCGCGTCTCGATCAATGGCGCGATCATTTCCTGCGAAGGTTCGCAGCGCCGGATCCCCGAACCCCTCTGGTCCATCCTCAGTATCGCCCGGTCACTCACCGTGCCTGTCGACAAGGCCGAGCGGTTTCGGCTCCTGGCGCTCCTGCGCCGTCACTGGCCCGAGGATGCGTCATCAGGGGTCACGTCTGAACCTTACCTGCGAGACATGCGCGTACATTACGCCTCCTCGCTATCTCTGACACTGCGCACGCTCACACCAGACCGGACCGACTTCGATCCCGTGCTGTTTGGTCTGGGCGTTGCGGACGAGGCCCAATCGGACGGTCGCGCGCTGGACGAGGCGTTTGACAATGTCCTGACGCCCAGCGCCCAAAAGCTCTTCTCCGAAGATCGGTTCAGGCGCGAGGCCGACGTACGGCCAGTCTACGTCCTGAGGGACGGCGAATACGTCTTCATCGACCCCTCGCTTCGCCCGGCTCTCGGTGCGGTGCGTAGATTGCAAGACCGGCCAGAGAGCGAACGCCGAGCCTTCGTCCTAAACCCGCGCAAGGTGCTCAAGGAGACCTTGGGCGAGGAGGTCGCTGAACGGATCGCACTCGACGAGCTCTTCGTCGAGACCGAGCAGTTTTCCAGCCGGGTCGCCGGCGTGGATGTCTGGCGCACGCCCGTGCTGCCTTGGATCGTGCCTGCCGGAAAGAACAGTTGGTTGCCGGAGCGGTTCGGGCTTCGAGTGGGCGATGATTATTTCGAGATCCCAGCCGAGAACGTCGCGGCCGTAATCGACCAGGTGGCCGCGGCCGCTGAAGCTGGCAAGGCCACCGCCGGGGTCGAGGGCCTGTTGCAGTCGACCGGGCCAGATGGTCCTCCTCCGCCGTCAAGCCTGCCGGTCAATGATCAGCTGATACAGTCGCTCGAGAGCCTGCGCCCATTTGGCCGCTCCAAGGGTGGCGAGGATGCGCCCGCCGTCGACGAGGACACGCCGCCGGCCGGGTGGGACGCAGCCCTTCAGGGAAAACTCTTCCTGGTCGTGCGCGAGAATTTCGAGGAGGTCGAATTCGCGCCCTTCCGGTCGGAAGAGGCGACGCCGCCGCCCTCGCCGCTCCGCATACCCGAGCGCCTGTCCAGCACACTCAAGCCCCACCAGACGCAAGGCCTCCGCTGGCTTGTCCGATCCATTGAAACCCTTCATCCCGGCGCCCTGCTCGCGGATGACATGGGGCTGGGAAAGACCCTGCAAGCCATCGCCTTCATGGCCTGGCTCCAGGAAGAGGCGGAAGCCGGCCGTCGTCCCAAAGAGCCCTTCCTGATCGTCGCGCCCACAGGGCTGCTGGGCACCTGGCGGGGCGAGATCAAGAAGCATCTCTCCGGCACGCAGCTGGGGTTACTGGTGCCCGCCTTCGGCTCTGACCTGAAGCAGCTTCGTGAGCAGGACAGTTTCGGCCAGCGCGACATCGAGACTGGCAGGGCGGCGCTGAAAGCCGAGGCCTGGCGCGATGCCGGGGTCGTGCTCACGACCTACGAGACGCTCCGGGATTATCACTTCTCGTTTGCGAGGACCCGCTTCGGCTTGATCGTCTATGACGAAATCCAGAAGCTCAAGAACCCGGTCAGTCAGATGACCCGGGCGGCGAAGACCCTCAACGGCGCATTCACGCTCGGCATGACCGGCACGCCGGTCGAGAATAGGCTCCAGGACCTGTGGTCCATCATGGACGTGATCGCGCCGGGCCTGCTCGGCGCCAGCCGCGACTTTGAGCGGCGTCATCCCGCCAGTGACACTGCGGCGCTCTCTCGGCTCAAGACACAACTGACCGAGGCGCCGACCGATCAAGCTCCCTACATGCTTCGTCGCCTGAAGAGCGATGCGCTGAAGGATATGCCGTCCAAGTCGGTTCACCCCTTCGAGGGTGAAATGCCCGCGACGCAGGCAGATGCCTACAAGGATCTCGTGGTCCGCGCGGCTGCCGCCAGCGCCAACGGGGCCGTCGGCAAGGGCGGTATGCTCACCACGCTCGCGGGACTTCGCGGCGTTTCCCTTCACCCGCTCAACCCCCGTCATGCACCTGCGGATCTCGACGCCTATGCCCAGGATTCCGCCCGCCTGTCGCGAACCTTGGACATCCTCAAGGATATCGCGGCAAAGGGGGAAAAGGCCCTGATCTTCGTAGAAGATCTGGCCATGCAAGAACGTCTTGCCGGACTGATCCAAGGGCGATTCCACCTTCCTCGCATGCCCATGCGCATCAACGGGTCCGTCCCTGGGCCCAAGCGCCAGGAGATGGTGGACGTCTTCCAGAAGTCCCCTGGCAGTTTCGATGTGTTGATCCTGTCGCCGAAGGCAGGCGGCGTGGGCCTCACGATCACCGAAGCCAATCACGTGATCCACCTGTCGCGGTGGTGGAACCCGGCGGTGGAGGACCAGGCAACAGATCGCGTGTTCCGGATTGGCCAAAAGCGCGACGTGCACGTCCACCTGCCAATGGCGGTCCATCCCGATCCAGCGATCCGGTCGTCCAGCTTTGACCTGCGCCTGAACGCGCTCATCGACCGCAAACGCAAGCTCACCCGCGACCTCTTTCTGCCGCCGGATGCCAGCGACGGCGAGTTGGCGAACCTGTTCCGTGAGGTGTCGCTCGGAGAGGCGTCCAACGACGTCGAAGAGGCCTACGAAACCGAAGAAACTGCGGCTCCGAGTGCGATCTCGGAATCTGTTGCCCCCCACGAGCCATCGGTCATCGTTCCACCCGCGGCTCCGCCTGTCCGAACCACGCTCACCCTGCCAACCGCACTGACCAATTCCGGGATCCGTCAGTGGCGCGTGGCCGCCGGGGGTATCAGGCCTACGGATGAAATCCTGGCGCTGTTCGCGGGCAAGGACCTCGTCGATATTTCCATCCGCGATCCTTACGCGCTGGCGCGTCGCTCAAACCGTGAGGCCCAAGTCCAGTTCATCGCAGATCTCAAAGCTGTCGCGCGCTCTGTCGAGAGCGTGACGATCGAGTACGCAGAAGAGGTCGAAGGCGACGCCTCTGATACGCAGAGCCGACGCGAGATGGGAGACATGCTGACCCGGCGGCTGACACCGATGCCGCGCCTGGCGCTGACGCGTCGACGCAAGCGGTCCAGAGACGATGATTTCCACGATCGATTCGTGGACATCGCGGTGCGCCACGCCGGCGGCGCCGTCCGAATTCATGAGCTGACTTTGGGTCGAGGCGTCGAGGCATTCTACGACGAGCGAAAGCAGTGCACGGTGACATATGCGCCGCCTGGCTCGAATGGCTGAGCGAAACAGGCGAGTGGCGGCTCCGTCCCGTATCCTGCTGGTGGGCGCCTTGATTCCCGTATACCGCTGGTCGACATCATGATTCCCGTAGAGAAATGCGATTGCCCATGACGACGCCCCTCTCGACACCGATAGACCTTGCCCGCCTGCCCGGTTTCGCCGCAGCCTCGCTGAAGACGGCCCTCGAGGCGTTGGAAGTTTGCCCTGAGCCGGAGATCCGGAGGCTCACGATCCATCCGCAGGCGCTGACCCCAGCGGGCGCCAAGAACTTCCTCGATGTTGAGCTAGCCAAACTCCCGGCCAAAAGCCCGACGCTCTATCGCATCGGCGTTCCAGCTGACCTGAATCCAGAACTGGTCCTGCAGGCATTTGACGCTGGAAAGACCAAGTCCGCCGAGAGAAGCTTTTCTCGCCGGCACGGACCTCGATCGAGGTTTCTCTACGTGGGGCGTTCGTCCAGTATCCGGAAGCGGATCTATGAGCATCTCGGCTTCGGCGCGCGGGGGACATATGCGCTCAATCTCGCCTGCTGGGCGCAGTCGCTCGGCGTCCCACTAGATCTGGAATGCGCCAGCTACGGCGATGGGATCTCGCCCCTCGCGCTTCCGCATCTGGAGGACGCCCTTTGGACGTCCTCGATGCCTATGTTTGGCCGCCAAGGGTCAGTCTAGGACCACGGCCTTCGGCGAGCCTTTGGGTGACGTCACAGTCTCGGCGACCGCGTCAAAGACGTCGAGCGGCCCGACCCAGGTCCAGGGAAGGTGCTCGAACCCCCAACGAGCGCCAAACAGCTGGCCGGCGATCGACGCGGTGGAATCGCTATCGCCGTCATGGTTCGCCGCGACGCGCATCGTGTCTTCGAAGCTGGAGCCGACGAGGCAGCTGTAGATCGCAATCGCGAGAGCCTCCTCGCCGACCCAACCCTCCCCAAGCGCCCGGCGAGCCACGTCTTGACCGTCAGAACTCTGTCGGGCGAGCGAGACGGCTCGCTCCATCGCAATCTGGGTTTCCTTGGCCTCGGGATGCTCTGAGAGCAAATGCGAAGCCCGGTCGACCGCGACCGTGAGATCAGCGCCGTCCAGCAGGTTTCGAACGATCGCTGACATCGCTGCGGCGCTGAAGAACCCGCTCGGATGGCCATGTGTCAGGGCAGCGGCGGCCGCTCCGAGCTCGAAGGCCGTCCGCTCATCCCAGTGACGCACCAGCCCGATCGGCGCGACCCGCATGACCCCGCCGCAGCCTTTGGAATCGTTGATGCGGCGCTCAGCGCTTCCCGTGCCGCCTTGGGCGAGAGCCGACATGCAGGTGTTACCCGGAGCCCGTCGCTTCCAGAGCGGCGCATGGGCCAGGAGACCGTCGCGGCCTTCGCCTGGGCGGCCGGTCTGGGTTTCGTACCAGCGCAGATAGGCCGCCCGACACTCGTCGATGAACCCTTCCGGTGAGCCGGACCGGTTCACGGCCTCGGCTGTAAACAACGTCATCTGGGTGTCGTCGCTGACGATGAATTTGCCCGCCTGGAGCTGGGGCTCTGTCAATCCGTCGGGACCGTGGCGGCGCAGGATCTCCTGCAGTCGATCGAACTCGACGGCGTAGCCAAATGCGTCACCGACCGCGCCTCCGAAAAGGCAGCCGAGAACCCGATCTTCGCGCTCACGATCGGGTTGGACCTGCACCGATTTGACGTGGGCTTCCTGAGCCGCGGTTTCGATGGTGTCGGATCGAGCTTGCCGCACGCTCTGGATCGCCTCGGCCGGGCTTTCGCCGAACTCTACGAGGAGCCGAGCGGCGATCATGCCGGCCCTCCCTCTTCCACCGCGGCAGTGGATCAGGACGCGGTTACCGCGCCGGAGCTCGGCGCGGACCTTGTGGCCGACCACCGTCCACCGTCGCTCGAAGGTTTCATCCGGAACATCCACATCTCGGATCGGCGCATGAAGCCAGGTCATCCCGGTTTCGCGCACTGCCGCCGGCAGATCGCGGACATCCAGAAGGTCGAACTCGTGATCCTCGATCAGGGTGAGAACCGTGGTCGCGGCCCAACCCCGAATGACCCCGATGTCGGCCGACAGATCTCGATCCCACGGCGCGCCGAAGACGCTGCCCCCCTTCTTCCCGGGACACAGCGTCAGTCCAATCACGCCCCCGGCGCACAGCACCTCGTTGATCTGAAGAGGGTCGGTCTTGCTGGTTCGGATCATTGTGTACCCCGTCATTTCGATTTTGTGTACTTGTCACATTTATTATTTCGTGTCAAGCTCACTACAAATGACCAGCTATCGTTACAGCCACCCCCGCCCGTCAGTCGCGACCGATGTCGTAGTGCTCCGGAACGGCCACAACGGACTCGAAGTGCTTCTCATCGATCGCAAGGAGGAGCCGAAGGGCCTGGCCTTGCCCGGCGGGTTTTTACGAGTTGGCCCGCCCGAGGTTGAACATGCGGTCGCTCGCGGCAGCGCGATCCCTGAAGACGTCGATCCATCTCTCGAGGCTTGCGCGCTTCGCGAGCTTGAGGAGGAAACTGGCGTTCACCCGCTGCGCATTCATCAGCTGGGCGCTTACGGAGACGCCGCGCGCGACCCGCGCGGGCGCTACATCTCAGCGGCCTACTGGACGTTCGTTCACGACAGCCGCTGCGAGCCCCGAGCCGGTTCAGACGCCGGCGCTGTGCACTGGGCGGCGCTCTCCGAAATCGGCCGCCTGGAGTTCGATCACAACCGCATCCTGGACGACGCGAAAGCCCGCATTCGCCAACGCCACGACGAGCTCGACCTCTTCCTTGAACTGATGCCGGAGGTCTTCACCTATCCAGACTTCCACGCCGCCTATCAGCGCGCCATCGGCCGGGTTGTGGACCGCTCAAATCTCTACAAGCGCGCCGCGGGACTGCTCGCTCCTGGCGAACTGTCGGAGCCGCCTGCAGCGACCCCGCGCGGCCGCGGACACCCCCCTAAACACTACAACCTCCGCCGCGTGCTTGCGGCTCTGGGAGAGACCGCGTGAGCGACGAGTTCCAAGCCTCAGTCCGGCGGACCCAACGCGTAATCCGCATGGTCAGCGACCTGCATCGGCTGGGCTATCAGCGTCTGCGGGTCATGCCCTACATCTATCCGTTGGCGTGGCGGGTGGCGATCGGACCGGCGGATCTGTTCTCCGAACGCAACGGCGCCTGGATGGAGCACACCACCGACGACGTCTGTGCCGCCTACTCCAGCGCCAGTTCGAATCGCTACTTCGGCTGGACCGATGCCCGCAGCGACAACGCCCGACAGCTTGCCGACAAGTTCATCAAGCGCTTTCCAGGTGTGTGCGCCGCTGGATACGGCCGGGACTGGGCCTACGCCGGCTGGCTCTGTGAGCTGCTCGGGGCACTTGAGAGGGAGAACGCCCTTCCTTTCGTGATGGAGGAATACGCTGCGGTCCCCCCGGAACAACTCGACCACCTGCCGCTGAGGCGTATGGGGGACATGCGGGATCTGGAGTTTCCGCTGCCGCCGGCCCCGAACCTCTCCGGAGCCGTTCTGATCACGCCCGCGCTCATCGAATAGGGCCAGTCCGTACGCCGTCGCGCTATCTGCCCTGCGACAGACGATCAGCCCCTTGTGCCCCCTTCAAACGATCGCCAAGGGCTCGCCGTCGCGCAGCCGCACGACGTTCTCGAACCCGTCGCGGTCGGTATCCCAGGCCACTCCATGGATCGGCACCAGGGCCTTTGGACCGATTGCCGTGGCAAAGGCCATCAGGTCGGCCGTGGAAGCGTGTCCGGAGGTGTGCAGGTGGCGGGGCCGTGAACCTCCCTCATCGAACCAAGCCTTCAAAGCTACCCCATCCGGCTGCTCGAGATATCCTTGCCACTGAGAGTAGCTCCACGCGTCCGCCTCTGTCGGGACAACGCCTTTCGCGGCGAAATCGCGGATGAGCGACGGGCGGATCATGACCACCCATTTGTTGGGCGTCTGGGCCAGGGCGGCGGCCGAAATGCCGTTCGCCGCCATGCGCTCGACGAACTCCTTGCGCCCCTTCATCTCGTAGAGGCGGGCAAATGAGCGGGTAATGACGACCTTGACGTTGTTCCAGCCCGCCCTCGGCAATTTGCCGGCATCGGCGAGCAGTTCGAGAACCTCGGCGGTGTAGAGGTCGATCACGAGGGTGCGGCCTGACTTCACCGCCGCGCGGTAGAGGGTGACCGTCCGATCGATGTTCTGGGCGGACCAGCAGGTGAATACGCGACCCGGTGTTTCCCTGAACAGGGCCACGAAATCCTCTTCCAGATCGCGCTCGCTCTTGGTCGGCTTGTCACTCCCCAGGTTCGTGCCTTCCATCAGCAGAACGTCCACGTCGCGCGGCGGTGCAGACATCATCTGCCGGACCAGCGCAGCCTTTCGCCCGTGATTTCGAAAATCACCGGAGTACAGGACACGCTTCCCGGCGGCCTCGATCAGCAACATATAGGCGTCGAATGCGGAGTGATCCGTCAGGAAAGGCGTAACCCGGAAGGGACCGATCTCGACCGACGTCCCGCCTTCCCAGTGCCGATAGTCCCGGATCGGCGCGGTGCCGAATATGCTCGCCGTCAGGTGCATGAGCTTGCCTGCCGATACACCCGAATAGACCGGCCATGTCGCCGGCAGTTCATCCAGCAGACCGTAGTGGTCCTGGTGAGGGTGTGAAATCAGCACGCCATCGACCGCCCGATCGAGACAGAGCGTCTCGGGCAGAAGACCAGTCGCATCCTTCGGTGCGTCCAGGGGGCGACCAACGTCGAGCAGGACGCGGCCCGTCTCTGTCGCCAACTCGATGCAGTTGCCGCCGATCTGGTCTGTCGCTCTGTGAACCGTCAGTGTGAGGCTCAAGCAGCAACATCCTTGATAACCCGACCGTCTGTGATTGTGGCCGCCCGAAACTCCACTGTAACGGCCCCTCCGGCGTTCCATCTGGCCTGAACGGCGTCGTTCAGCATCTTGAGCAGGTCCACGTCGCTCAGCAGCGGATGGAGTTTGTCGCCGAGCATGACAGCGACGATCGACTTGGCGCTCACCACATCATCGCCGGTCACATCGTTTCCAGGTGCCCGCATCGGTGCGAACCGGAAATGGCCCAATGCCGCATCGCGAATGACACTGGCGTAGAAGATCAGCTCGCTGATCGTGCCGACAGGAATATTGTCTCCGGCTTTCAGCTCGAAAAGCCAGAACCGGTCCCCGTCAGCGCAGACCAGATCGATCGCCCCCTTGCCGCCGGGGAAGATGCGCGTTCCGTCTTTCGGCGCCTCTGATGCGAACAGTCCAACCGGAAACTGCTGGTCGGTTCGGTACCCGGGACGGAAGCCGAAGTGTTCGGCGAAGGCCGCGTCCTTACGGAAGAAACACTCCATCTCGTTTTCGTTCATCCACTTGCCCGGTTCACAGACCTGCTTGCCGGTCAGGTGGCTGCGATCGCCCGCCACGTTGAGAACACGCTCGCCGATGTTGCCGAGAGCGGCCGAAGCCGATGTATCGCCGTCCAACCAGAACCAGTCTGGGAACAAGTCAGCGAACCGTCGAGCCCGGTAGAGGAACCGCTCGTAGTGAGGCGGAAACCTGCCATCCACGGGCTCGACCGCTGGCCAGAACAGCCCGACCTTCTTCGCGCCGGCCCAGCGTTTAAGGGCCAAGGCCCAACCCTCGAACGCTGCAGCGTTAGTCTGCATGTTCTCCTGGATGGCTGCGGACGTGAGGTGAATCTCGGCGGTGTCGTTGTCACCGATGACCTCCATCAGGCCGGGGATCATCTCGCCAGTTTGTGTTTCCCGATCCTTTGCAGGCAACCGCACATTCCGGTTGGTGGCATAGCCGTCCCGAAGTCGCTGGCTCCACATCGCATGCTGGCGACCAGACGCGGTGTTCAGGAGCCTTGCCCGAATGTCCTCAGAGAGATCGGGCTGTTCCGAGTCCTCGACAAAATCCTGGAGGTGGTCATCGCTATTGGAGTTCATACTGTCCCATTGGTTGTTGATCGCAGTGACAGCGTAATGAGCCTCTGCGTCAGAATCGGTCGTAGATATTTTTGGGTCAGGAGAACGGGCTGATGAGCGAGGTCAGGACGTTTCCTTTGGCCACCATCCTGTTGCTGGCGTCCCGTGTGTCGTTCGTACGCGGGTCGTAGGTGCCCAGGAGATGATTGGAAGAGTCTCGGATTTCGTGTTTGCCCGACGACTTGATCTCGATGGTCGCCATGAGCCGGTTTGACCGGTCTCTGATATGTTGTTTGGACATAATCTTCCCCCTAGGCAGAGACAACGTTAGGCAGAGCCGCCGGAAAGAATCAACTTCCGACTCAAACGGCTTGGCTCGTCAGATCGCGGCTCGCGTAAATCGCCCTGCACACCAAGAGAGTCGCCCGACGGAGTGGCCATTCACTCGCCTAGCCGCGACGGTGCTCGGCGCAGCTACTTGAGGCCGCAGAGCCTCTCCCCCGACACCCTCTCCAATGCGGTCTGCCGACACACTTGCGTTGGCGAGGGACTCGGAAAAGAGCGACGCCTGAAGTCAGCCTTCAAAACCATTCACACGTATGCATAAGCTTGCATACGCTTGTGATCTCGCGCATAGCTTCGGTTGACTGCAACTGGGGTGGGGGTTTCGATGACCGACTGGGCGTTTGACAACGAGGATCAGCGCGCTGCGATGGAGGAGGAGATTACCGCCGAAAATTGCGGTAAAAAATTATCTCTGATCCGACAAGTGTCTGGAATATCGCGCCGCGAACTTGCGAAGATTCTTGGCTGTTCCGAGTCAACGATTTCTCGCCTCGAGTCAGGGATCCACCAGCCGACAATTGATTTCATGAACAAGCTGAGGGCGCTCCAGATCATTGGATACCATCGGTTCAAGAAATTGAATTCGACGGACAGGAGTGCTCTGACTGAAACGATGGTTGCGGCAGGAAGTGGCGCGGGCGGCGTTGTCGCCAGCATAGGCGCCATTGGAGCAACGGGCACCGTGGCTGGATTCTCTGCCGCAGGGATCACATCTGGCCTGGCGGCACTCGGCGGAAGCCTTCTTGGTGGCGTTGCCGTCGTGGCGGTGCTCCCGGTGGCAGTGGGCGCGGCGGGCTATGGAGTCGTCAAAGGGATCAAGGCCATCTGCGAGCACAACAACCTGTCGTGCAAGGAAGTCGACGGGCGGTTTGAAATCGTGCCGGAACCGCTCACTCCGCTCTGAATCGGCCCCGCCAACCTGAGGCCTGGCGTCGAACTCAGGCAGTCGCATGTGCCCTGTTCGCCATCGGAGGTTTGAGCGGGTGGCTGTCACAACGTTGCCAGTCAGCCTGACCCACCGCTGGCAGGCCACGTTCGGCCAGCTAACGCCGCGATATTGCGGGCACCGTTAGCCGGGCTCCGGAATAACCGGCGGGCCGACCGGCGGGCCGTGTCGGGAGAGGCGATCCTCGGTCAGGCGTCTCCGTTCAACATCAGAAGCACTCTGAGGACAGAGAGAGGGATGCCCATCCAGAGCACTCCCGCTGCGATCGCGTGGAACACCCGCTTCTTCCGGCCTGTGGATGTCCAAGCCAGCACCTTCATGATCAGGAACGCGATCAGAACTATTCCGAAGATCTTCCAGATCACGAGGAGCAGGAGCTTCATTCATTACTCACGGTGTTGAAGCGAAGCTTCCGCCGCTACCGGTTGTAGCGCCGCAGGGGACGCGTTAGCTGTGCCCCAAGTCCTTACGATTTTGAGAGTCGCCAATGCCAGGCCCCATGGAAGTCGAGCCCCTCATCGATCGACGCGAGATCGTAAGGCGCATCGAGAGACTGCATGTCTCGGCGGACTTGAAAGCCCTGCTTTCAACCCTGATCGAAACCACGGTCGTGGTGGGTGGCAAGATTGTCCAGATTGGCTGCCGAGTGCTGGCGTACATCTTCGATCTCGCCAAATCATACCCCAAAGTCACCTTCGGCGTCGTCGCAGCCTTGGTCCTCTCGTTCCTGATCAGCTCAATTCCTCTCCTCGGCCCTCTCCTCTCGCCGGTCCTCACGCCCATTCTGCTGATCATCGGGCTCGGGTGGGGTGCGCTTCAGGACATGATCGATGGACCGATGCGGAACAGGCTGTCGGGCCTGGAAGCGCAGTTCAAAGACCTGGGTGTAGCGTGACGACGATCGGAGACGGCACGAAAGAAGATCCAGCGCTTTCGCTGCTCAACAATGTCGAGTGCGTCATTGCGGACTCGCTGAAGTTCAAGCTGAAACTGCGCATCGGCGAAGACGCCTATGCCGTTTTGCGCGCAAAGAACGGCTTGCAGAGCCTTTGGGACGTCGGAGGGGTCGCCGCGACCGGAGCGTCCATCGCGGCATCTCAGGTCGTCGTGTCCACGTTTTTTGCCTCAACGGGCGGGATGTTGTCTGCGATTGGCATCGGCGCAGTGGCGGCCACACCGATTGGATGGGTGCTTGCCGCCGCTGCGGCCACGGGTGGGGCGTACTACGGTGTCACCCGACTCGTACGCCAACAATCGGGTTCGCTGGTCGACACAATCCCGCGCTTCATCAACACGCCGATCGACCTGCTCGGCATGCAGCTGTTCGACCTCGTGGCGGCGCTGGTTCTGCGCGTCGCCAAGATCGACGGCGCGATCGCCCCGGTGGAGCGCGCCGCGATTGAACGGCATTTCGTTGAAGAATGGGGTTACAACGGCGCGTACGGCGCGCGGGCGCTCGACGTGCTCTCAGAGACAGCTGATGAGACGCGGGTGAAAGCCGTCGCGAAATCGCTCGCCGAATTCCACGCAGCCAGCCCCGACTGCAACGGCGAGGCCATGCAAGCCGAACTGCTTGCCTTTCTGCGCGAGGTGATCGAGGCCGATGGAGTCCTCGACGAGCGAGAAGATCATGCAATTGACGCCATCGCAGCGACGTTTCGGGCGGAGCGTGCGATCAGCTTGGCCAAGGTCGGAAAATCGCTAGCCGACCTAGGCGGCAAGACCGGAACGACGATGGCAGATCTCGGCGGGAAGACTGGTTCCGCCATGGCGGATTTTGGCGGAAAGGCTGGTTCAGCGATCGGGTCGCTGACCAATCGTTTTGGTAATTTGAAGCCTGGGAGGCCGGGAGCCTAGCGCGTCTCATCCCCGTCCGGGGCATGCACCTATTCGATGAGGATCGCTTTCCAACCCCAGGTTTGACGCTTCTTGTTATGGCTCAGGACAGCCGTCCCCGAGACGAAGTCTTCGTCGCCCAAGCCATGAGCGGACACGAGATCAGGAGGGATAAACACACCGTCGGGCGTGAAGCCCATCCCTTTGTCCACGCGGACCTTGTCCTTGAATGACCTGCAGACGTTTGGCCCCGCCGGCTCAGCGGAAGGGCCAACGGTCAAGGCGCGAAGAAATGCCCCTCGCTTCGAATGATAGGTGGCGAGCCTTATGGCGACGCTGCCTCCGAGGGACGCCGTTCCCGAGTACTCCGCCAGGGAAAAAGTCCCGTGCGCGTCGACACCGGCCATGAAATGCAAAAGCCCCTTGTCGGCGTTGATAGAGTCAATCACGCCGATCGTTTCAGGGAAGATGTCAAAATCCGACCCGTCCTCTCTGAGAGCTGCTGCGTAAAGCGTGAATCGTCGGCCCTCGCCGGGCTCAAGTTCCGCCTTCACCTTGATCGGCAGGCCGACCGCCAGGTTTTTAAGGCGCAGCTTGGAAGCGTGAACGCTCACTTCGGTCGGGAAAGGCGTCCCCTGAAGATAGAGCTTGCGGCGCGGCTTGGATTCCTGGCCTTCGATCGTGAAGCTCTCCCCCACACAGGCGTCAATCCAAGGCACGGCGCTGAGGAGCAAGTCGTCGGCTTGAGACGCGAAGCGCGCGTAAAAGGCCGCCTTGGGCTCTAGAGCAGAGACCTCGGAGAACCACGAGCCCTGCATCAGATCGTGCGCCTCGGCCGGAATCCTGTGACCCGCGCGCGTCTTGTGCTCAATCACGCGCAACACTTCGCCTTTGGCTTCCGGAAATTCACCGGCGCCGACCAAGGCGCGGGCCAGCTTCAAGCGCACACCGCTTACAAAGTTATCGTCCTGCGAACAGATCAGAGCCTTGCAATAACAACCCCTTCGCTGCTCCGGATCCGTTACAAGATCGCCAAGGAGCTCCCAGGCCCAGTATTCACCTACCTTCGATTTGGCGAAATCAATCGCCACGGCGAGAGCTTCGTCCTGCCGGCCCAGCGCGCGCAGGATCTTTGCCTTGTTCAGCCTCAGCCAAGCATTGTCCGGAAAGCGCGCCATGGCGAGGTCGACGAAGGGCTGAACATACTCGAGGTTGCCGGCCTGACCGTCTAAAACGGCTTCCTTCGCAGCGTGCTGCACAGCGGTTTCAGCCAGTGATGACCGCGCTTTTCCGTCCTCAGCCACGTAACGCTCGAAATCCTCCGCGCGCAGGTGCTCCAAGCCCCACATACGAACGAACGCCATGACCTTGAGATGACCGCTCGGCGCGAGGCGCAGAGCCTGCTGCAGGATGCAACTGTGCAGGAGTGATGGCCGCTCGACGTCTAGCTTCAGATAGATGCCGAGGTAACGTCTCGCCTCCGCCACCGGGCTGCCAGACCACTGATCTTGCGGTTCCTGCTGCAAAGCATCGCGCGTCGCCTTGAAGAGGTCCCAGCCATAGTTGGTGTGGTTCGAGCGATCGAGCGTGCCTCCGTTGAAAAGCACCGCATAGATGCCTACTGCCTCGCGAAACTTGCCGGCCTTGCTAAGCCGCTTCGCCTCTTGCAGTTCCGTCGCGCCCGCCTGCAGAAGGCTCAGGGCGTAGTCCCGCTGCTTCGTCAACACCTCGTCGTCCGGCGGCACGATCAGATCATTGAGCTCTGCTGCGTATCGTTCCAGTTCCGGGCTTGGTCGGTCCCCAGCGAACTTCTTGACGAGATCGACCAGGCACCAACCCAAGGCGCGAACATCCCATGCGTCCCGGTCGGTCGCGGCCATACGCTCCAACGCCAGCGCATAGGCCGCATCAAGGTCACCATCCCTGCGCTTCTGGAACACGTCCTTGGAGGAAATCACGCGACGATCTCAGTCTTCAGCTCGTCCGAGATTTCGGGAGGGGGTGCGACCCTTGGGCAGCCGGCGCCGAGTGGCTGCCAGCTCTCGAGAACGCGCCTCGCATTGCGCCGGACGCCTATTGCGGTGACGTCTCCATTCCTCGGGGGCAAAACAGCGCACAAATGTGCAAACCACTCCCCCCGCCCAGCGACCGGAAGCGGTTTCACGGGGCGAGCTCCATCGTCAAGATTTCCATCACTTGGGGCAACAACGGCGGAGGTGGCGCCGCTGACTTCGGCCTCAAGGGCATGCAACTCCTGATCCGGTTCCTGCCGTCATAGAAGATATCTATTCTTGCGACCTCGTCTCCACGAGAGAAGGTATAGCGCTGGCACCACTGGAGCTCTTCCAACGAAGTCACAATGATCCCCTGCGCCGTAAGCAACGGCACCAGACGATCATGCAGTTCCTTCAAGAAGGGCGCGGTGGGACCGAGGTTCGGTACGCTGTCGGCGCGTGGCAGCCCCAGGCTGCCGTGGTTGAGCAACGGCGCAAAAAGTTGACGTAACTCGTCTTCAAAATTTCCAGTCCTGGGGGTCGTGATGGACCTGATCCTGTACTTGCCATCGTAGCCGATGTTGACGCGCCCGGAGTCGACGCCCCGACTGAGGTAATAAGCCTCCTGGTAGCTGTGATGGGCGACATCATCGATAGCGACCTGCGTGTCGACAAGTAACGACCGAACCTTGGCGAGGACGCCGGCGCGAAACTGCTCCTGCGGCGATGATCCGGTGAGCTCCTCAAGCCCTTCCGTTATCGTCATTGAAAGCGGCGGGCCGCTATTGTTGGTTTGTCTCCACCAAGGCTCGCCTACTGACTTGATCCTTACTTCCGGCGGATTGACGAGATGCAGGGTTTGGCTCGATCGGGTCATCGCGGTGTACAGCCAACGGAAATAGCCGGCCGTCCGCGGGTCTTGACCGGTCGGGCAGGATACGACGACATCCGTCCACTCCCCGCCCTGGGCCTTGTGACAGGTCACGGCGTAACCAAACTTGGCCCGCAGGGCGTTGAAATACGGATCCTGGCGCAGGACCAGGCTCCGGCGAACCCGCTCCTTATCCGCACGCAGGTCCGGATGGCGCTTCAGGAAGTCGATGTAGAGCGCGCGCTGTTCTATCGACGACAGCCCGGGCTCGTTGCGATGCAGGTGATCATCCAATAGCTTGACGTTGATACCGGATTTGGTCCCGTCGGGTAGAGTGATCGCCACGTCGACATCCCGGAACGTCAGCGAGATTTCCATTTCCTCAACGGCATTGGTGTCCGGATTTCGCTGCTTCAGGGTCAGCGTCCGACGATCTACGACCGGTTCAGCGTGGATGACCTCGACGAACTCGCCATTTGCAAGGAATCGGCCGCCAACGACCGCATTGGCCGTGACGATCAGGGTGTCACCTGCGGTCACGAACTCCTTCTGGGGATGCAGTTGTTCGCGCACCGCCCGGTTGAAGGCCGCGGCCTCGGCGTTCGGGTGCGTAATGATGATTGGTTGCCGCCCGGCCCCTCGAGCCGCCATGTACAGCGGGATGACTTCATCGGTGTGCGCACGCGCAACGTCCTCGCCAAATTCAAAGGTGAGGCTGCTGAAACTTGCCTTGGACAGACTTTCTCGCAGCGGCATGACATTGCGGATCAACCCGCTGTCTGCCTTCTGGCGCACCACCTCCTTGAGCTCGTACTGGATTGGGCTGAGATTGAAGTGCTTGCGGAGATATTCCGGGTCGAGCGCGGGTGAACTGGCCATCCCGACAGGCGGAAGTTGAGCGGGATCACCGACGAAAATGATCTTTCTGTCGTTCTCGCTATGGTCGAAGCACATGTACGTCATCAGATCTTGGAGCAGATACCCCGTTCCCGACCTGTAGAAATCACTTTCCGCATAGACATCGGCTAGCAACGACGCCTCGTCTACGATGTAAACGGTATTAGCCTGATCTCGATTTGACCTGATTGATGCAATGATCTTGAACGTCTCGAGCGCATCGGCGTCTCCGTCGCGATACTCCTGCAGATCGGAATAATCGTATATCGACCCGTGCAGAGTGCGTGCCTCGCGTCCCGTCTTCTCCCGCATAACGTTGGCTGCGCGGCCGGTCGGAGCCAGAAGCTGGAAGTCACGACCCTGAGCCGCGAGGTACTCCGTGATCCCTTTCACCAGGAAGGTTTTCCCAGTCCCGGCGTAGCCCTTCAAAAGGAACAGACGTTGTTCG
The DNA here is from genome assembly GCF_001426805.1 of Brevundimonas sp. Root1423. Lineage (NCBI taxonomy): Bacteria > Pseudomonadati > Pseudomonadota > Alphaproteobacteria > Caulobacterales > Caulobacteraceae > Brevundimonas > Brevundimonas sp. Root1423. The sequence continues at coordinate 33,583 of NZ_LMFL01000003.1, read as the reverse complement.
CGATCACCGAGGAAGTCGGACAGCGCTGACAGACAGCCACGCTGATCAACATTCAAGTCTTCCGAAAACGCATCCTGCATGCTGATCCGCGTGCGCAGGGAACGCGCCCGGGGATCGATCTGCGCCATCGCTTTGGCGACCTCCTCACGAACGCGTCGGATGCGGTCGACCGGGAATGGCACGATACTGCTCGGCGGCCCCGAAGCGGTTGACTGCCTATCGGCGCTTTCGGGGGCTTCGTCCTGCTGGATCCCCACTCCAATGGACGCATGTGGAGTTCGCGTCGGTGTAAACCACTCAATGTCCGGACGCATGAACCGACAGAACCAACAGCCGAGCGACCAGGCATCCTCGAGCATGGTCTCGACCTGCGCCGGTGTAACCGGGTGATTATGAGCAGCGTTGTTGCCCAGGCGGCGGATGGAATGAAACTTGGCCAGCAGTCGCCGATCGAGCAGATCCCCCTTCTCAAGGAGGACTAGCCGATCGAACTGAGAAGTCTGCTGCGGTGGAAGATCCAGATGACCCCATAGGTGCGCAACCATCGACTCGGTGAAGGCGCGCAGGCGGATCGCGGCCAGGTCAGGTGCTTGCGGTCCAGCCTGCTCGGCCTTTCGGGATGTCTCGTGCAGATCCGGCCAGAATGGCTCCAGAAACCTGAACCCTTCCGCGTCGATCACTCCCTCCACACTACCCCCATCACTCTTCCACAATCGGACACCCTAGGGTTTTAGGAGGATGCGGTCGACCCGCTAACCCATATTGCAGAGACCATCCCCTAATGTTCCGGCCTCAACAAACAGTTGCACGAGCCCGCCGCACAGGGAGTTGGCGACAGGCTGGGGGTGGTTTTCGAAGAGACGACCGGGAGAAAACCAGCACTACAGGCTTTGCTCATATTCATACTGGGGCCTCTCAGGTGGCACCTTGTCTTCGGCTAGATGATGCCGGCCCGCAGCATCTTTTCGACGACGTCCTTCACCGTGACCGGCTCTGACTCGGACGGCTCAGGGGAAAGGACAGGCTGCTTGCTTGAAACGCTGATTTCGTAGCGGCGGACGTGCAACTTCACCCAATCTCCCCTTGGCTCATTAGACCGCCCGAGAGCCGCGATTGGTGAATCGAACACCTTGTCCAGGTAGGCGTAGTAGCCGTCGCCAAAGAGGGTCTCATAAGTATCCTCCCTCAGTGTCGCCCAAACCGTCACGGGTTGTTGCGCGGCCCGGTTCAGGAAGGTACCGATCACGTCCGCGAGCCGATCTATATTTGCGTCCGACATGCTTTCTCCTGGAGCGGCCTCGGTCATCCCACACGCTGTGCGCGCCCTAATGGACGGCCACGAACTTGTCGGCCGCCAGCTCCGCCTCGCCATCAAACCGATAGGCCACCAGCGGCCCTCCCTTCGCCACGCTGTAATCGACGCAGGCGACCCGTTGCGTAAGGGGCGCCAATGCCTCTCGCGGATTCAGCCAATAGTGTCCGATGAACGTTGGCCGGTCAGGTTCAGGAATCTTCTCGGTCATCGGGATTGGAAGGTCAGGCATCTCCACGCCCGGCGGACCAATGTAGGCTGACCGGTAGGTGGTGAGGCTCGCGTCCCACCATCGTGTTCTGATCGCGCTGCGGCTGTGGCCGTCCTTGTCTGTAAAGCCGTGGCCGGGAGGCAGTTCCACCTCCGCGCCCTTGAGAAGTGTCTCGACAGCTTCGTAGGCAACCGACCCTTTCCGACTCGAAGCTTCGGCGATCTCAGGCGTCAATCTCTCCTCGCTCAGCAGCGGCCTCAGAGCCGCGACGTGGCGAGGGCTCCAGCAGGCATGGACGATCCGAAATCCTGGTTCCTCGATCCACAGCGGCAAGTCCAGGAACCACTCGATCCAGGATCGATGATCGTCAGTGTCCTCCCCGACTTCAGCGAGAAAGGCCTCATGCTGTTGGCGGTTCTTCACCCCCTTCGCGCCCAGACGGGGACGAAGGTGGTGACCGTCACTGACTGGATCCGGCGTGGCCCACGAGATGGCGTTGAACTCGTGATTTCCCATCACGGCGCGGGCCGATCCGGCGTCAGTCATCGCCCTGACGAGTTCGAGAGTCCGAAGCTGACCTGGGCCGCGATCCACGAAGTCACCGACAAAGATCGCCGTGCGGCTGGGATGTCGCCAAGCCCCGGACCGATGGCGGTAACCGAGCTCGGTCAATAGGGCCTCAAGCTGGTCGGCATGGCCGTGGATGTCGCCGATGATGTCGTGGTTCATTCCGATGCCTGAATGCCGCTCGGGCTTGGCCCGAGCACCTCTGCGGCCACCTTGGCTGCCCCGCGAGGGCGCTCGGCGCGATGATCTGTCAGACCCATCTCAGTCGTCCAGCACGCCGGAAGACCAGGCCATGGCGTGGGAGCGCCCGGCCTCATCCCAGACAACGCCCTTGGCGTCGCGCTCGGCCTTCAGCCGCAGCACAAACCGTTCCGGGTCCGAGTTCCCACCCTGGAAAGGCTCGGCGTCGAGGACATGTCCACCGAAGTAGGACGGCTCCGCCTTGGTCTGATGGAAATAGACGCGCCCGCCGGCAAGCTTGGCGACCTCGGCCGACGTCAGCGCCCAGGCCTCGCTGCGGTAGATCGCGCCCTTGGGGTCGAGGCACACCAGACCTTTGGCGTCACGACAGATGAGATGAAGCCGAGCGCTCATCGGTCACCCGTGGCCATGGCTTCCGAGACCCGGCCGTCGCGACGCGCCAACTCTGTCTCGGCCAGTTTGCACTTATGCATATCCATTCCTTCCTCCCCTGCGATCCATCGCAGATAGTCTGACGGCACCTCACCCCACGCCTTGCCGCGATGGCGGCCGAACGTGACTACCGCTGGCTGAGTCGTCCATTCAATCAGATCGCCCACCGTCTCGGTCTGAAGCAGCTGAACCAGAATATGAGCGGTGACGAAGGCGTCGGGTCCTGCCCTGTGTGCTGGCAATGCGAAGCGCGGGTCGAGAGGCAACTCAAGCCAGTAGCGCAACACCTGATTGGCGTGACCCGGCGCCTGCGGCCAGGCTTTTCGAGCGGCCTTGACCGTGCAAACCCACGACGCGAGAGCCAGGTCGCCGAGGAAACTTCGCTCGAAATCGCAATGGTGAGCTACGAGGACGTCCGGCGGTCCATCAGCCTTGATGAAGCGCTCGACGGCCTCGACGGAAAACGTTGAAGCCATCGCGAGCTCATCATCACTGATGTGATGGACAGCTCGGGCGTGAGGCGAGACGGGCTCGGTCGGCTTCAGGAGAAGCGTCCGCGGCGCTCCGACCCTCCAGTCGCGCCCGTTGCCCGTGACGTCGACGGTGCCGACCTCAATGACCTGACTGCCCTCGCCGCCTGTTGTCTCAAAGTCCACTACGCGCAGCAGCATTGTCATCCCCACCCAAGTTCCAGTGATGCTTGGGCACAAATGCGACAACCGCGGTCGCAAACAGTCTTTCAAGTGTGACGCTCCACCTAACCCGAGATAAGCTCGACCAGATCCCGAGACAGTCCAGAACCACTGCGGAGCCCGCTCGTGATGCGCGACCGCTTCTGTCGCTAAAGGCCGCCATGGTGGTCGGCATGAAAACAGACACATTGCTACACGCTCTCGCGGGGGGCCTCGAAGGTTGGGCGATCGCGTTCTGGGGTGGTCGTGAAGAGGCGCACAGGGCGCTCGTCCACGAGCCAGACAAACGCCGACACGTCTGGCTCTGCATCTGGGCGCAGATGTCGATGCGCGCGGACCGACTCGACGAACCCGCTGACTTCACCCTGTGGCGCGAACGCTTCCTGTCGGAAACCTCGGCATGTCTGCTGCGGCTGGCAGGCTTCGGCGAAGCCCGCGGACTGCTGGGGAGCTTGGGCAAACTGCCGTGGACGGGATTGGAAGACGCTGCGCAATATTTGAAGCTGGCGGACCTCCTCGAGGAAGGCGGCTTGGGCGCGCAGACTATCCGCCATCGCAAGCGCATCGCTGCCTCCACCATTGAGACCCTTCATGCCCTGCCCGCGGACCTGCGGCATGCCGGCCTGGCGAAATCACTGAAGGTCGGGGAGCGGCTTGGGTCGCCTCAACGCAGGGTCCGGCGCTGGGTGTGGCGCCTGGAGAGGTTGAGGGCCGTCGCACCTCAACTTGACGGAGCCATCCGCAAGAAACTTCTCGGCGGTGGCGACGTAACCGAGCTCTGGGCCGGCCTGCCCTTGCCGCCCGCGCCATGGGGTGGAACCGAAGGGTTGCGGCCGCTCGATAGCCCTGCCGCCATGAGAAGCGCTGCGAAGCGCTTCCAGAACTGCCTGGCTTCTCAGGTCGATTTTGTCCGTCGCGGATATTCTTACTTCTACGAACTCGAAGGCCGAGCAGTCATTGAATTCGAACAGGTGCCGGGTCTCGGTTGGGAAGTCGAGGACGTCAACGGACCGCGCAACAAACGTCCGCCTGCCCCTGTTCTCCATGAAATTGAGCGGCTCTTGAGCGGCGCTCCCGGCCACATCAGCCCTTACCTACCGAGCAGGACCTACTGGAATGGCTAAATCGACCTTCCTGAGAGTTGTCGTCAGAGGCGACACAACTTGCCGTGACGCCCAGTGTCCCTAGTGGATCAGGGTCTAGATGGGGGCAGCCCAAATTCTCGTGCTCCATCGGCCCGATCCCGCCGTCATTGCGGGCGCCCGGTTCGCGACTTGCGCCGACTTCACGAGCGCCCAAGGGCGCTCCGGACAAGAGGGGAAGGATCAGCTGCGGCGGAATTCCATGCAGCAACGCTAGGGTGCGTCATCGTAACCACCTGGAGGCCGTCCCGCCCAATGTGAGTGCGGCTGGTCCACCCGCGCTCGTTCTGCTCGGACCAGCTTTCCACGAGCTCATGCGCCCCGACCATCTCCCTTGTCCACGCTCCTGCGGTTACACCCATGCAGGCGATAACCCTGACGCCAAGCCCTCGGATTACAGCTTCGTGTAAGGGCCAGCAGTCCCGCAACAACTCGGCTTTTCTCGCCAGCAATCCTTCCCGCTTTGATCGGACGAAAACTACATTCGAGGCTGGGACCGCGCGGGGTTCAAGGTCGAGGTTTCGAAGGAGATGCAGGACCCTCGGTTGGAGCGTTGCCGTTCCCGGGGGGCGACCTTGCCAAGATTCGTCAGCATAAGCGGACCAGTCGTTCCGGCTCCTCGCAGTTGCACTGCGAATAGATCGACCAATAGTCTCATCGGCTTGCGCAGCGGGATCCCCTCCGGGGTTTAGTCCAAGCAGGTAAAGCGGTCTGGGCCCACGAAATGCTGAGCGGCCCGAATATAAAACGCCGCCAGAGCGCGCGTGCAACTCGGCGGGCACTAGCTCGAGAAGGTCGTCGTGCATTCCCTCAAACCTGATGCCAACTTCCCGCGGCTGCATTCCCAATTGAGAGCCGCCTTACCCGATATGCAGGTTGGCGATGGTCTGCGCGGCTGCACACAGGTTGCAGGAAATCGCGCCCGCAGCAAGTCAGCCAGCGCTTGCACAACTGCACGAGCTATGGCGAGCCTTGGCCTTCGCACCAGACCAACGTATCTGCCCTCGGCCGCCAACCTCGAAGGTCTGAGCATCGGTCAAAGATCGGCTGCGGAGTGGGGAATGGTCAGGCCTCCACCCGGTCGCCGCTGTCGTTGAAGAACCGTGAGTTTAGATCCAGCCAGACACAAGACCTCTTGTTTCCGGTATGGCGACGCTTTCCTGCTTCATCCAGAAAACCGACGCAAACATTGAGCCAAAAGCGGAACTGTCCCACGTCGAACCACCAGACGTTATTGCGGATGTGATCGCCTCCCGATTCGTGAACCCGACCGAGCCTGCAGACCGTAGCGACTACCATTACAGGTGCATTGTTCGTTCGGTCCCAGATCGCATCATCGGCGAGGAATGCGTCAAAATCGCCGTCTGAGAATTCGTAGCCTTTGATCATTTGGACCTCCGCGAGATCTCTATAGGGGTGCGAATGGAAGTCCCCCAACAAGAGCTGATCCGGTGCCAACCGCTCCATGACCTCCGCCATTAGGCTGATCGCGCCGGCGTTTGGCATGACAGAGCCGGCTTCTCGTTCGGCGGACAGCGACACCGCAAGCCGATCTAGAAAGATGACCGTTTCCTCCGCTCGAGTTCGACAGTGCCCCCACACCAGGCCAAGCGTTTCGATCTCTTTGCGCTTCTTGCGGCCGTCTCCATGACTATAGGCTTCAACGGCGGCCAGGGTAGCCGTCTCCAAGAACCGGTCGGAGACCCGAACGCGATACTCCCTCACGATGGCTCCCCGCCTAGGAGAGTTGCGCCTAACGGCTCGCCGCTAGGTTCCCCACGTATCAAACGGAGGAAGTACGCGGGCGCTGCCCGTCCCGGCTCCCACAGCGCCGCATTCAGCGGCGGCTTCACCTCTACCGTGTCGAGCATGCCGCCATCTTCTTCGCTCCGTCGATTAGTCGAGACCGGCCTCCGTCCGCTTCCGCGACCGCACGCCTCGACCTTTGAGTAGAGCTCTTCGCCCGTCACTGCCAACCCGGCCTGATGCCCGCATGGAAGCTGCCCGGCTCGTCGGCTCGGAAATGTTGACGTGACAAACGATGCAGACCTCGGTGCCGCATGGCCTGGATGTGACGTCCGACGCGAGCATCGTTCAGAGGGGTCACTTGGTGGTTGCAAGCTCGGCGCGTGTTGGCGAAGACTGACCGCCCACAAGGACCAGTTGATTTGCCCTCCCCCCAGACTCTTTCGCTCATGGCCCAGATCCGCAACGCTCTCCCGGGCCACGACGGGATCGACCAAGCGACCGACTGGCTACGTTCCAGCCTGGGGTCGGTGATCGATTTTTCCGGGCCCTTGGGGGACGATCTCGAGGAGGCCCGGACGCTGCTCCACAAGGAGCACGAGATCACCATCCTGCGGCGCTCGTCGATTTTCGCGAAGCGACCCGACTGGTACCACGGGCCACAACCGGGCGATCGTCACTGGCCCGCGCTCAAATCCTACTTCCTGGGCCCCAAGCACTGGGACAGCGAGACCATCGAGAGCATCGACGAGGGCTCAAACGAGATCGTCTCGCTCCTCGCTGATCCCGCTCAAGATCAGTTTTCCTGCCGTGGTTTGGTGGTGGGCTATGTCCAGTCGGGCAAGACCGCGAACATGACGGCCGTCATCTCCAAGGCCGTCGATCGCGGTTACAACCTGATTCTGGTTTTCGCCGGTCTGACGGACAAGCTCCGGCAACAAACACAGCGGCGGCTAGAATCGGACATCGTCGTTCGTCACCCGACTCTCTGGCACAAGCTGACCACCACCGACATCCATGGCGAATTCCGGATCCCGGCCCATGGCCATATCTCGGCGCTGAACCGGGCCCAACTCGCGGTGATGAAGAAGAACGTGGCGCCGTTGCAGCGGCTGCTGGACGTCATCGAGGACACGCCTGCCGCGGAAATGCGCAAGCTGAAAATCCTGCTGATCGACGATGAGTGTGATCAAGCCAGCGTCAACTCCGCCAGCAACGAAATGGACATCAGCAAGATCAACGAAAAGATCCGGCTCATCCTGAAGAAATTGCCGGCGGTGTCCTACGTCGGATACACCGCCACGCCATTCGCCAATGTCCTGATCAACCCCTACGCCGAGCAGACCGACACGCTCGACGATCTCTATCCGAAGGACTTCATCACCTCGCTCGCGCTGCCCAAGGGCTATTTCGGAACCCAGAGGCTGTTCGGCCGCACGCCGCAGGACGCTGCGAACCCCTTGCCGGAGGAAGAAGGCCTCGACGTCATCCGAGAAGTGGATGAAGCAGATGAGGCGGCGCTTCAGCCACGCGGTCGAGCGGCTCAGGCGGGATTCGTGCCTCGCATGACCCCAAGTCTCCAGGACGCGATCCTCTACTACATCGCCACTTGCGCAGTGCGCCGGGCCCGGGGCCATGCGGGCGAGCACATGTCGATGCTTGTGCACACGTCGCCGGCGATCCGGATGCACCAGAGCATTGCGCATCTGATCGAGAACTGGATCGACAAGGAACGGGCCGGAATTGAGCAACAGACTGGTCCAGCATTCGAAGCCCTGAGATCCGTCTGGGAGGCCGAACAGGCGGCCGGCCTCGACGACCTCACCTCCGCGCGCCCAGTGTCGTTTGACGAGCTGTGCGACCACCTGCCGGCTGTGCTGCAGGCCCTTTCCGTCGTCATCGAAAACGGGGCGAGCGACGACCGCATCGACTACACCGGCGGCGCCAAGACCTACATCATCGTCGGCGGCAGCATCCTTGCACGCGGTCTGACCTTGGAGGGCCTCGCGGTCAGCTACTTCCTGCGTACCTCGAACCAGTACGACACCCTGCTGCAGATGGGCCGCTGGTTCGGCTATCGGCACGGCTATGAGGATCTGCCTCGTCTCTGGATGCCGACAGAACTCAAGTCGCGCTTCCGCGCTCTTGCCGCCATCGAGGCGGAAATTCGGGACGACATCTCGAACTACAGCAGATCGCCCTCTGTCACGCCGATGGATTTCGCGATCCGCATCCGGAGCGTACCTGGCATGGCAATCGTCGCCCGCAACAAGATGCGACACGCCCATCAGTGCAGCATCGGTTACTGGGGCCGCCACGTTCAGACCCTGCGGTTCAAGCGAAAGGACGAGCGCCTGCTGCAGAACAACTGGCAGGCCGGAGCCGAGCTTGTTTCCTTCGCGGACCAGCAAGGGAAATCTGGAGGCATCCCAGGTCGCCGCCTCTTCACAGACGTTCCGCGAAAGCTGATCGCGCAGTTTCTTCGCAGCTACCGCATCGATGACAGCCACCAGGATCTGAAGGACGACCTCCTGCTTCAGTTCGTCCAGCTGGATGATCCCGCTTTGACGACGTGGAACGTCGGCGTGATTCAATCGGCCGACGGCGAGCCATCCGGCCAGCCCCTGGGCGTGCTGGGTTCGGTGAAAATGGTTCAGCGCTCGCGGCTCAAGGACAAGGGTGAGATCGCTGACATCAAGGCGCTGATGTCGAAGGCGGATGCGGCGTTCGATTGCCCCTCCGGTACAGTCTCGACGGATGATGACTGGGAAGCGATCAAGGCGAAGCGCCGAACGCAGGTGGGTGAGCGACCGCTCCTCCTTCTCTATCCGATTGATCGGGCATCCCGGGCGCGAACGGGAAGCACGACACGCATCGACCTCGACGCCGAGCATGACATCCTGGGCTTCGGGATTGTCATGCCCGGCTCCCGCGAAGCGGGCGGCAGGTATGTCAGCGTTCACCTCGCCCCACCGACGCCCGAGGAGCTCGCGCAGATCGAAGCCGACGAAATGGATGCTCTGGAGGCCGCCGGTGTCCAGAACCACGTCTGACATTCATACCCGCTGGGCCACGCTTCGAACCGGCTCCACGCAAGAGGACCCCGCTTCGGTCGCGGCCTCCGATCTCGGGGTGACGACCGGCTATGGCAACGCAATGCTCAGCATCTCGCCAGAGGGCTGGACTCAGTTGCTGCTGCCGGTCGCGCCGGGAACCAAACGACCAGTATTCGCCGATCTCCCCGTCATCGAGGTCGGGGCCAACCAGCTGTCCGATGCGTCAGGATCGCGACCCTATCTGATCGTGAGTTGCAGAGAGGCGTCGCTGGATCGCGCATTTGCCGATCTGGTTCTGGCGGTTCTTTCGCGGATTGAGGATGGGGAATCGCCATCCACCGCGCTGACCGAAGCCGTGCGCGATCTGCGAGCCCTGTTTGTCCAGGCGGAAGACGAAAGCATCGGCATCGAACAGGTGCAGGGACTGGTGGCTGAGCTCCTCGTCCTGCTCCGGCTCGCGAACCGGCATGCACGCGCACCGGAGGTATGGTTCGGACCTGACAAGGATCGCCACGACTTTCGGGGCGGCGTGCACGCCATCGAAGTCAAATCCAGTCGCCGGCGCTCCGGCACGGTTACGATCTCGTCGATCGACCAGCTCGACATCCCGATGGGCGGCTCACTCGAGCTCTGGCGCGTTGTTCTGGACCGGACCTCCAATGGGGCGGTTACGGTCGCGCGGCTTGTCGAGGATATCGAAGCACGCACCGGCTCGTCGAAGGTGTTGCGGGAACGCCTCAAGGGAATGGGATGTCCTGATCCGTCTGCGGGCGCCTGGAACAATCAGTCCTTCAACTGCGAGGCGATCGACGCCTTCGCCGTGGAGCCCGGCTTTCCGCGCATTGTCGCCGAGACCTTCGGGCCGGCCGGCAAGCCTGCGGGCATCGGAGCGTTGAAGTACGAGATCGATCTGGCCCAGGCGGGCCCATTCGCCTTGACCGAGGCCGACATGAAACTCACCGAAGATCGGGTACTCGCGTGCCTGAAATGACGGCGTGGAGGCTCTATTCCGAGCCCTATGCGGCCACCGGCAACATCGGCGATGGCGGCTTCCGTCGGCTGTTGGGAGCTCCCTCCCTGGAAGGCCTGCAGCTCGTCCTTCGGGAAGCGATTCAGAACAGCTGTGATGCCGCCAAGCTGGGAATCGGTCCTTCGATCCTGATCCGCCTTCGGACGCTCACGCCGGAGCAGGTCGAGTTCCTGCGTGCGAGCGTGTTCGGAGACCTGCCGTTCGTCGAAGAATCGCGCCACGACCTGCTTCGGTTTCTGGAGTCCGAAACGCCGCGCGTTCTGGAGATCTGCGATTTCAATACGACCGGGCTCGGCGGCCCGACCCGGGCCGACCGGATCCCGGATGGCGTCGACCGCACCGATTTCATCGACTTCCTGCGCAACGTCGGCACCCAGCGCAATACTGCGCTCGGCGGCGGCACCTACGGCTTTGGCAAGGCGTCCCTGTACATGGCCAGCCGGTGCTCGACGATTATCGTCGATACGCTCGCCGTGGGTCCGGCCGACCCCGAGCGCCGGATCATGGCCTGTCATCTCGGCGCATCAGGCGCCCGATCATCCGGCGATGGCTATTCCCGCAAATATACCGGTCGACACTGGTGGGGCGTCTCGTCGGGCGCCGAGGAACCGACCGACCCGGCCACCGGCGAGATGGCGGCCTGGATCGCCGCGGCCATGGGCTCGCCCGAACGCGGCCCCTTGGAGACGGGCACCTCGATCATCATCCTTGACCCTGACCTCGCCGGCGAAACCGTTGAGACCGCAGGTATCGAGATTGTCGAGGCGCTACTGTGGAATTTCTGGCCCCGCATGATGGAGAATGCGGAGCCGGCCAAACGCATCGTGGCGCGGGTCGAAGTCGAGGGAGAGGAGATCGAGGTTCCCCTGCCCGAGGTCTGCCCGCCACTCGATCTCTATGCGCGGGCGATGACCATGATCCGCGAGAAACACGCCGATGTGGTGCCAGTAAGCTGTCAGCGCCCGCAGAAGCTTCTCGGCCACCTGGCCATCGTGAAGGGGCTCCGATCGGACCGTCTCCCCATCTTCCAGCGTGAGGACAGTCTGTTCCCGGAACCCGCCAGCCACATCGCCCTGATGCGGCCGGCCGAGCTTGTCGTCACCAATATCGAGGGCGGGGCACTGCCCGACGACCGCGCCGAATGGGCGGGAGTGTTCGTGGCCAGCGCCGAGCCTGAAGTTGAGAGAGCCTTCGCCCTGTCGGAACCGGCGGCCCATGACACTTGGGACCCCTCGGCCTTTCCGAAGGGCCGGGACAAGACCTATGTGGCGGTCGCGCTCAAACGCCTGAACGCCGCGGCCCACGAGGTCGCAAGCCCGGTCATGTCCAGTGCGGGCCAGAGCGACAACAGCCACCCGCTGGCTGCGGTTTCCGGCCTCCTGGGGTCTTTCCTCGACGCGGGGGGCCATGGCGGACCGAGCCGCGATCGGGGAAACGGCGGTGGCGGCGCACGCTCTGCACGGCGGCGCGCATCGCGACCAGTCTTCGAGCGACTGGAGCTCCATCATGACGAACGAACGGCGCTGTTCAGTTTCGAAGTGACCGGCACCGGTCGCGAAGACCAGTTGCTCCTGGAACCGGTGGTCGCGATGGATGGCGGCCACGTGCCGCTTTCGCGACTCGAGCAGGGCCCCTGTCCCGAGATCGTCTCGGTGACCGGTCCAGACGGCGACGTCCTGGCTCCGGGAAGCCTCATTCGGATCGGCCAGGTCGAGGGCTCCTTTACCGTTCGGGTGACGGTCCCCGACAATTGCGCCGTCGGGCTGCAGGCGATGGTTGGTGAAGGCGGTCGGGCATGAAGCGTCGGACAGCCGCTCCCTTTCTTCAGCTGTCCGAGGCCGCACGCCTCGACGGATGGGTCTACGAACTGAACCACGGCAGCCCGTTGCCGCTCGGCGACACGATGCCGGACTGGGACTATGGAGCCGCCCTGAAGGTCAGCCGCCGGGTTCGCCTGGATCATGCCGCCGCCGCCGAAGAGCTCGGTCTTGCCGCCGACGGCTTTGCGCTCGCCCTGGTGGTCGAGGCCGGCTCCGGCTCCGGCGCCCTGCCTCGCGAAATCATCCACCGCGTACGCGAACCGCTGTTGCGCGATGCGGCCGACCACAGGGTCGAGTTCGAACTGCCGAGCCGCTGGATGTCGAGCCAGCTCAGCCTGCGCACCACGATAGTGCTTGCGGCGGACGCTGACGCTTTCAATCGACTGGCTCCGACCCTGCAGGGGTCTCGGCTCTGGTCAGATCGGATCGTATCCCGACTGGAAGGTCATGATCCCCGTTTCCCGATGGAGGTCGTCAGTTTCAACGGACTATTCCGGGGTCGTCCGCATCAGCATGCGCCGTGGCACCTTCGCTGGAATGCCGCGGACCTGGAGCGGGACTTCTACAGCGCCGTACGGCTGTACCTCAACGAAGACCAGCCGCTGTTCGTGGATCGCGTTCAGGAACAGGACCCGCTGACCCTGCAGGCGCTGATGGGAGATGTCGTGTCCCAGATGTGTGAGAGCGCACTTCGATCGCCGGATGGTGCGGACCGACTGCAGAGTGCGGAAGAGACCACCTTGGGCGGTCAGATCCGGCACTGGCTGCTGCGGCCCTTCAGCTCCGTGCCCGAGGCCGGCTCCACGCTCGAACAGCGCCCTGGCGATTTCCGCGCCGCTATTATCGCCAGTGTAGGATTCGACGCATGAGCGACCCGGTTATCCTGCTGCCACGGCTGAGCGAGGCCGCCGCGGACCAGATGCTCGCCGAACAACGCGAGACGCATGGCTTGCCGGGAAACGGCCCGACCTCAGACGTGCTGCCGGACGCGATCACCTTCGGCCCGGTGGGAGGAAGCCCGATACCGCCGGAGCAGCTGGTGCGCTTTCGTGACGATGTCACCCGCGTCGCCCGGGAGGCCGGCTTTCCGACGGATAACACCATCGCGGCTCGCGCGCGTTTCGACGTCGCCTGCGCGAAGCTGCTCGCGGGTCACCCCCTTCTGCAGTCGGGCGAAGCCCTGCGAGACGACGTCTGGACATTCATTGCGACGGCTCTACTACGGCCGGTGACGATCTGGCGGTACGAGTTGTCCGAAGACCGCCACCATGGCGGCGTTCGCAATACCTTCCAGCGCCTGTGGATGCGGGCCAGGGCACTCGATCGAGGGGAGGACGCACCCAATCGCTGGGCCCTGCTCGAGACCCTGACCGAGGACGCTTTCGTCGCCATCACAGAACGGCCTTCCATCGGCGGCGATCGCCGCCTCGCCTGTGCGCTCGCAGAGGGCTGGGTACGCGCCGCTCTTCGACATGGCCGACCAGCGATGCAGGCGATCATGCGCCGGGCCACAATCGGCTTGCGGCTGAGAAACGAGATCATCTTCCTTGGCGAGATGGGTGCCGAAGCGCTGGCTGATCTGATCGACGAAATCTTCGACGAAAGCGCGCGGATCGTGGCGGCGGAGCAGACGGCGGCCTGAGGCCGGCGTCAACGGGCTCCGATCATTGCCGCTCGCCCCTCACCCGAGGCGACTAGCGGGGGTTCTCACGCAACAAGGGCGCCCAGTCGCACGGACATCAGGTTTCCCGACAGCCGCAATTCAGTCTTGCGAAGACAGCGCGCAGTGCAGAACCTCGGCAATCTGCCGTGCAAGAAACGGCGGGACAGCGTTTCCGACCTGGACGTATTGCTCGGTGCGGTTGCCGAGGAAGAGGTAGTTGTCGGGGAAGGTCTGAAGCCTCGCCGCTTCACGCACGGTCAGCGAGCGGCATTGAACTGGATCCGGATGGATGAAGTAGTGGCCATCCTTCGAGATGTGGCTGGTCACCGTGGTGGACGACTGGTCCCAGCCTTGGGTCCGGAAACGGTCAGCGAACTTGCCGGATCCCCAGTTGGCATGATCGGGCGCAAGCGCCGTCGGGAAGTCGCCTGCCTTGGGCGCACGACCGCGGACGCTGGTGAAAACCGAGCTGAAGAAATATCGGCCGAGGTCCTCCACCATGTGGCCCCTGCTCGAATGGTTCAAAGTCACCTCGAGGCGGGGGTCAACAAGCCAGCCTGCGAGAACGTCAGGGCAATCGGACGAAACCGAAGGCGGCGCCTTAGATGACCGGGGCGGCAGGTCATTCACGGCCATGAACATCTGTCGGAAACGGCGCGCTGCCGTCAGCAGGTCCGAAGCAGTCTCCGGCACTTCCTCGAGCGCGGTGATGACAGTGTCCATCTGACCAGTGACGACATCACGCCAGGCTGCCGCATCGTCTCCACGGCTCAATCCGCTGCGGAGGACTGAAAGTCCGGAGATCACATCGCGCACAGTGGCTGGTTCGCCAACGAACTTGCCGGCTGTCTCACTGGCAGACGAAATTGCCCCGGCAACATCGCGGCGGAGACCCACGACGATGACGCGATGGCGAGCCTGCGGCACGCCAAAATCTTCACTTCGGACGATGAAGTCCTGGTGACGTGATGTCCGGCGAAGGACTGTGTGTCCCTCATCATCCAGGGCTACTGCGAACAGTTCGTAAGCGTCGGGAGAGCCGTCGGCAGCCCGAAGGTCTGCTAGCACCTGTTCGAAGATGAAACGCCCCTCGACCGACGACGAAAGGATTCCCTTCACGTTTTCCATGACGAACGCGACGGGCCGCAGTCCCTTCAGGATCCGGATATATTCGCGATAGAGAAAGTGTCGCTTGTCGTCCTCAGGGACATAGCCCTCTGTGCCCTGATTACGTGACCTTCCGACGAGGGAATATGCCTGACATGGCGGCCCTCCGATCACGACAGTCGGCACGTCCAGCTCGACCAGCTCTGCGATCCGACTGTCCAGAACGCGGGCCGCGTGCGGTGTGCCGAGCTCTAGCCGCAGCGCTTCTTCGAGGGCGGTCTCCCACTCGCCCGGATGCGTCACGGACCAGTCCGGCTCCGCACCACCATTGTTCAGCCAATCATAATACTCGTCCGGAAACTCATCGAACTGGCGAAGGAACGCCCGGAGCTGGAGGGTTTTGTGTGCGGACGCCTCCTTCTCGACGGAGATCGTTACCTGGAATGGGTTCGTTCCGTCCCTGTCAGTGAACGAGGAAAAGCCCTCCGCAAGACCGCCCGGTCCTGCGAACAGATCGACGACCTGATACGTTAAAGCCATGCCCCAGAAGTTCTCGCGCCTTGAATTAGATCGGTATCTACCAGGGACGCGCGAAACCGCCACGCGAAAAGGACAGAATGGCTGACGTTGTCGACAAGGCGACCCGGTCTCGGATGATGTCCGGCATCAAGGGGAAGAACACGAAGCCGGAAATGGTGGTGCGGCAAGGTCTTCATCGCGCGGGATTTCGTTTTCGGCTCCACGCGCCCGGATTGCCCGGCAAGCCCGATCTGCTTCTCCCCAAGTGGCGCGCTGCGATCTTCGTTCATGGCTGTTTCTGGCATCGGCATGAAGGCTGCCGCTTCACCACGACACCGGCGACACGACCAGCGTTCTGGGACCAGAAGTTTGGCGCCAATGTCCTCCGCGATGAGCGCGCGTTTGTGGCGTTGCAAAAGGCAGGCTGGCGGGTTGCGACCGTCTGGGAATGTGCGGTTCGCCGCGATGCTCGGGGCGCTACAGAGCGACTTGCCCGATGGATCACTTCAGATTCGGGTTCGGCAACGATCGACTAACGGATTGACCCTGAAAACCCTTGCCTCGCACCAGACGTCGCCGGTTCGCTCAGGGGTTCTTTTCTCGCCAGCGACGCTGCGCTATTGCGTCCGAGCCAAGGAGGCTCGCCTTCGGAATGACTGAGGCGGCCGTCTCATTCAGCCAGCCGGCGGCGTCAGCAACCTGTCGATCAGGGCCTGATCGGCGTCGTGGACCCAGCACTCGGCCAGCAGGCCGTCCTCGATCCGGTAGACGAGAACCCGATCCACATCCCGGGCGTCGCCTCCATGGCCGAGACGCTCGCGCGCCAGGATGACGCCTCGGGTCGCGCCGGCCATGATGTCGACGACGCCCAGGAGCTGGCGTCCGGTCAGGCGGCCGAATTCGGCCAGGGTCGTCAGCGCCGCCCGCTTGCCGACGTGAACTCCCGACAGCGGGTTGGAGCCGAAATAGTGGAGGGTGAACCGGTCATGGTAGCAGGCGACGATGGCCGGAAGGTCGTTGGCCAGCCAGGCCGTCGCATACCGCTCCAGCGCGGCCCGAATGCCCGGATCGCCCTGCCGGTCCGTCTCGGCCGGGGCGACGGATGCGGCCAGCATCGCCAGCGCGTCACGACGGTCGATCATCACAGGCATGGCGCTCCACGAGACGTCTCCGACGCGCCGTGCGCCGACTGACCCCTTGCGGAGAGGCTAACTCCGGCCGGGGCGGCGGGCTTTCAGGAAGCGGCTGCGCTTCGACTGTTGGATCGCGCGCCCTCAAGGACAAGGCCCCCGCGGGTCAGTCGTGAGGGCTCCATCCCGAACATCTCCCGGAAGGCCGTGCTGAAATGGGCGGAAGAGGCGAAGCCCGCGTCGAGCGCGGCGGTGGTGATGCTGGCTCCGCGCGACAGGGCCTGAAGCGCCACCCGCATCGCCACCCAAATCCGGTAGCGCCTCAACGGGACCCCTGTCGTCGCCTTGAAGAGGTGTCGCAGGCGGGATTCCGAGAGACCGGCCCGGGATGCGAGCGCCGACAGCGAGGGGCGATCGTCGGGGCTGCCGTGAAGCAGCGACAGGGCGCCGGCGACGCGCCGGTCGACGGGCGCATGGTCGGGTCCGAGCAGAATCCGTTCCAGCACGACCCGCGCCGTCGGCCAGTCGATCGCTGCGGACGCCAGTCCCCGCAGCGTCCCGATCAAGGCCGCTTCGTCGGCGAGATCGAAGGCGGCGTGGGACAGGCGCGCTGCCGCGGTCTCACCCAGATGGTGCAGGTCACGGCTCAGGGCGTCGACATAGATGAACGCCATCAGGCCCTGGGTGTCGGCGAAATGATGAAGCGTGTTGGGCGGGATGATCGCGCTGCGGCACAGGCGATATCGGCCGGACGAGGCCGCGGGCGGTTCCGCCACGCCGAACGGCTCGTCGAGCCCGAGGGCGATCACGCCCACCGCATTCCTGTGGGCCGACAGATTGAAGGCCGGGCCGAGGTAGATCGCCCGCGCGCCCCACGCGAACAGGCGCGTTCCCGAGGCGTCGGGCGAAGCCGGCTGAACGACGCCGGAATCCAGGGAGGCCATGCGAATTTCAATCCCGGAAGGTTGCGGCCGTTGCGCCGCATCGGCGGCGGCCGAGGACAAAATCTATCATGGAAGCGCGGAACCGCCACCTCGCCGGCCATCCCGGCGAGCCCGTGAAACTTAGCCGAAACATGGAAGCGCGAGGGCGGTTTCCCGGTTCAAGAACAGGCGGTTTTGGCGCGCCGGCCGGTTCAGCGGCGCAGCAGGAAAGTCCGATGCTGGAGATGCGGCCCAATTGCGAATGCTGTGACCGGGACCTCGCGAACGGGGACCCGGAGGCGCGGATCTGCACGTTCGAATGCACCTTCTGCGCGGCCTGCGCCGAGGTCGCGTTCGCTGGCGCCTGCCCGAACTGCGGCGGCGATCTGGTCCTGCGGCCCACGCGGCCGGCGGCGGCCCTGCTCAAGGTCCCCGTGTCGCTCAAACGCGTCCTGCGGGACGACCGGCGCTGCGCGCCGGGCGCTGCGGGAGCGGCCTGATGAAGCCTCCGCACGCGACATGGGCGGTCCAGCCCGACAGGCGCCAGTGGATGAACGGCGCCGCGGCCATGCTCATGATCGGCGCTGTGAAGCCGGGCGCTGTCAGCGCGGCGACCCGGGACGCCGCGCTGACGTTTGAACACTGCCAGGCGGTCGTCGACGGCTATGTCACCGCCCGTCGGCTCCCGGGCGCGACGGTCGGACTGCGGCACGGAACCTCCGGTCCCGCCTATGTCCGCGCAGGGGCCCTCGCCTTCGACGATCCGACGCCGGTCGACGATCGGACGATCTTCAGAATCTACTCCCTGACCAAGCTGATCACTGGGGCGGCGTGCGCGCTTCTGATCGAGGACGGACGCCTGCATCTGGATCAACCGGTCGTCGAGATCATTCCGGAATTCCGGGCCCTCAAGGTCGCGGTCAATCCGGGCGAAGGACTGGAGGGGACGGCCCTCGAACGGCCGATGACGATCCGTCACCTGCTCACCCACACCTCCGGACTGACCTATCATTTCTCGGGCGCGGGCCCGGTTCACATGGCCTATCGCCGGGCCGGGATCTTCCCGTCGACGGGCGCCACCATCGATCCGCGGCCCGCGATCGACGGTCCCAAGGCCGCGGATCTGGAGCAGATGGTCGCGCGGCTGGCGGACATCCCCCGGCTGTTCCAGCCCGGGACCGCCTACGAATACGGCGTCTCGCTCGACGTGCTCGGTCTGGTGATCCAGCGCGTCAGCGGAATGAGTTTCGAAGCCTTCGTCCGGACGCGCCTGCTGGACCCGATCGGCATGCCCGACACCGACTGGCGGCTGCCTGCGGACAAGGCCGACCGCTTCGCGTCCTTCTACGCCTTCACCGCCTCCGGGCCGATCCGCATCGACAGCCCGGCGACCACCGCCTATGCGCAGCCCGTAACCCTGTTCGCGGGGGGCGCGGGGCTGCTATCCAGCACGCGCGACTATCTCCGGTTCCTGACCATGCTGCTCGACGAGGGGCGCGTCGGAGACCGGCGGGTCATGCGCCCCGAGACCGCGCGGCTGATCCACACCAACATCCTGCCCGAGGCGGTCACCGGCTTCGACGGCCAGGGTCATGGCTTCGGCGGCTATGTGCGGCTGCGCGACGATCCGGCGCCCGGCGGGTTGCGGGCGGGCTCGTATGGCCACTACGGCGCGGCCGGGACGACCGCCTGGATCGATCCCGAGTCCGGCCTGGCCGCCGTCGTCATGGTCCAGCAGTTTCCCACCGATCACACGCCCATCGTCAACGACGTCCGCCGGGCGATCGCAGAGGACCTTGGTTCAACATCCCCGGCCCGAGCCTCGGTCGGCGGGTGACCGAATGCTTGGCCATCGAAGGCGGCCCGGCCCGGCGCGCCCTTCATCCGGATCTGATCCAGACGGTGCAGGGCAAGGGCTACGCCCTCGCCGCCGACTGCCTGTGGGCCCCGGCATAAGGACGTCGCACCTGTAGAAGACTGCGGGCCGCGTGACCTTTGGGCATGCGGAAAAATGATCAACCATACGGTTGACTGTTCGGAATCCCCCGCGTAATCTCAACCACATGGTTGAACATCAGCAGACACCGCTGGATCACGTCTTCCACGCCCTGGGCGACGGCACGAGACGGCAGATGATCCGCGCCCTCGCCGACGGCGAGCGCACGGTCGGCCAGTTAGCCGACCCCTTCTCGATGTCCCTGAACGCCGCGTCCAAACACATCAAGGTTCTGGAGAGAGCCGGGCTGGTTCGGCGCGAAATACGGGGACGACAGCACGTCTGCAGCCTGAACCCGGGACCGCTGGCCAGCGCCAATGAATGGCTGGGCTTCTACGAGCGGTTCTGGACCGACCGACTGTCCGTGCTGGACGGGCTGCTTCGACAGGAGCGCGCGGCAACTTCCAAACCCCGACAAGGAGACGATCAATGAGCCGGCTCGCGAGCAAGGACGCCTATGGCGTCGTGACAGAACCCATGACCCTGACCATCCAGCGGCTGCTCCCGGGACCGATCGAGCGGGTGTGGGACTATCTCACCGAGGCCGACCTGCGCCGGCAATGGCTGGCGGCGGGCGCGATGGACCTGACCATGGGCGGGAGCTTCCAGTTCATCTGGCGCAATGACGAACTGACCGACCCCTCCGGCGCCCGGCCGGCCGGCGCGCCCGAGGAACACCGTCTGGAAGGAACGATCACCGAACTTCAGGCTCCGACCCGGCTGGCCATCACCTGGGGCTCGACGGGCGGCGTGACCTTCGACCTGGAAGCCAGCGGCGACGACGTAATCCTGACGCTGACCCATCACCGCCTGACCGACCGGGCGACGCTGTTGAACATCGGCGCGGGATGGCACGCCCATCTCGACCTGCTGGGGATTCGCCTCAGGGGCGGGCAGGCCGATCCCTTCTGGGATCGATGGCACAGCCTGAAGGCCGAATACGCGGACCGCATCTCCGCCTGACCCGAGAATCCGGGTTGCTGAGCGGCCGGACCAGACGACGGAGGCCATTTTGGCGCACGCTTCGAGAACCATGATCGCGGCCCTTCAAGTCTCGCTGGACGGCTACACCCGGGGGCCGGAAGGCGAGCAGGACTGGGTCAGCAGCTGGGCGGACGCCCTTGGCCTGATCGACGATGTCGACGTCTTCGTCATCGGCGCCGGCATGTATCCCGGCTACGGCATGTTCTGGGAGGCGATCCACCGGGATCCCAAGGCCCTCGCGCCCTTCATGGAGCGCCCTCCCACTCCGCCCGAGATCGCCTATGCCGAGCAGGCCAGCAGGACGCCTCATGTGGTGATGTCCCGCACACTTCAGGAAGCGCCATGGCCCAATGCGCGGATCGTGCGAGACCTGAAGACCCTCGCCGCCATCAAGGCTGAGCCGGGGAAAAACATCTACGTCGCTGGCGGAGCCACCCTGGTCCGCAATCTCCTCAATGAGGGCCTGATCGACGAGCTGCGGCTGATCGTTCATCCGATCGCGCTGGGCGGAGGCCAGTCCCTTTTCGGCGGACTGAAGAAGCCCCTCGAGCTGACGCTGGCCGGCAGCCGGGCGACGCAGGAGGGCCGGGTGGTCCTGACCTACCGGACCTGACGCCCCGCAGCGGGCGCTTCGGCCATGGCCGGGGCGCCCAGCACCGCACGCAGGCGGCTGGCCAGTTCGGCGCACTGGTAGGGTTTGTCGATCAGCGGGAAGTCGTGCTGCATCTGGTTGCCGGTTTCGCCAAGGTAGCCGGAGGTCAGCAGCACCTTCAGATCGGGATGGCGCTGTTGCGCCTTCTGCGCCAGCTCGATGCCGTTCATCCCGCCGGGCATGATCACGTCGGAAAACAGCAGGTCGTAGTCCGGGTCGCTGTCCAGCCGATGCAGGGCCCCGCCCGCGTCCGACGCGACGTCGCAGCGGTAGCCGAGGCTGGTCAGCATATCCAGGCACAGGCTCAGCACCGCCGGATCGTCCTCGACGATCAGCACCCGTTCCGAGCCGGCCTCGACCTTGGCAGCCTCGATCTCGGCCGCCGCGGCGGCGGGCGCCTCATCGGTGAGGGGCAGCATCAGTTCGAAGACGGCGCCCTCTCCGGGCGTGGCCGACACGTCGATGCGGCCGCCGGACTGGCTGACGAAACCATAGACCTGCGACAGGCCCAGACCCGTTCCCCGGCCGACTTCCTTGGTGGTGTAGAAGGGCTCGAACACCCGCTGGGCGACGTCCTCCGCCATACCCGGACCGGTGTCGCCGACCAGGATGCGCGCCATGGGTTGCGCCTCGTCGTCCGTCACCGCCGAAGTGGCCACGACCAGCCGGCCGTCCCCCTCCATGGCGTCGCGGGCGTTGACCGCCAGGTTCAGCAGGGCGGTCTCCAGATGGGTGGGATCGATCGAGGCGTGCAGCGGATCGCCGTGCAGTTCCAGGGCGATGGTGATCCCCTCGCCCACCGCCTGCTGCATCAGCGGGGCGAAGCCGCGGATCAGGGCGTTCAGGTCGATGACCTGCGGGTTGAGCTGCTGCCGGCGCGAGAAGGCCAGCAGCTGGCGGGTCAGGGTCTGGCCGCGCTCGGCCGCAGAACGGATGGCGGACAGCTGGCGCGTGATCCGCGGCTCGTCGTCGCCGAGCCGGCGCAGCAGGATGTCGGCGTTGCCCAGCACCACCGTCAGCAGATTGTTGAAGTCGTGGGCGACCCCGCCCGTCAGCTGGCCCACCGCCTCCATCTTGCGCGCCTGGGCCAGATGCTCCTCGAGCTGTCGGCGGTCGGTGACGTCCAGCAGGGTGCCGAGAATCTCCCCCTCCCCGCCGTTGGCGTCGGGCACCCAGACGCCCTGGTCGAGGAAGGTGCGCCAAGTCCCGTCGGAACACTGCCAGCGGTATTCGCAGGCATAGGCCCCGCTTGTGGAGGCCTGCATCAGGCAGTTGATCACGCCCGCGACGTCGTCGGGGTGGATGCGGCCGAGACCGATTTCCGGCTCATCCACGAACCGGCTGGGGGCGAAGCCCGTCAGGGGCGCAATGCTGTCGCTGACGAACAGGGCGCCGAACGGATGGGCGCTGGCGCGCGAGGTGAAGACCACGGGCAGGGATTTCAGGATGGTGTCCTGCCGTTCCCGCGTCTCGCGCAGGGCCAGTTCCGCAGCCAGCTTTTCCTCGGTGATGCGGGCGTTGGCCTCCAGCAGGGCGTGCTGTTCCTCGGCCTGACGGCGCACCTCCAGCGTCTTGAGGTGCAACTCGACCAGGATCGCCACCTTGGAGCGCAGGATGAAGGGGTCGACCGGCTTGAACACCACATCGACGGCGCCGGCGGTATAGGCCTGGAAGATGTGGGCTTCGTCGCGGAACACGGCGGTGACGAAGACGATCGGCGTGTCGCGCGTGCGGGGGTGTTCGCGGATCAGTCTGGCGGTCTCGTAGCCGTCCATGCCGGGCATGTGCAGGTCCAGCAGGATGACCGCGAATTCCTGATGCAGCAGCAGCCGCAGCGCCTCCTCGCCCGAGCGGGCGATGACCAGTTCGTGGCCCAGCACCTCCAGCGCCTCCGAGGCGGCGAAGGCGTTGCGTTCGTCGTCGTCGACGATGAGGACGCGCGCCGTCAGCGGCTTCGGTTTCGTTCTGGTTTGACGGCCCATCAGATCGCCGCCGGGGCGGGAAGCGCGGACTGCTCGAAGGCCGACATGCGGCCGGCGTCGGCCCGCTGGATCGAGACCCGCATGACCGAGATCAGATAGTCGATGTCGACCGGCTTGGAGACATAGTCCGAGGCCCCGGCCTGGATGCATTTCTGCCGGTCGCCCTTCATCGCCTTGGCGGTCACCGCAATGATCGGGATGCGGGCGAAGTTCGAAAGCGAGCGGATCTCACGCATGGTCTCGTAGCCGTCCATGTCCGGCATCATGATGTCGACCAGGATGACGTCGGTCTCGGGATGCTGGGCCAGCAGGTCGAGGCCCGCGCGGCCGCTTTCGGCATAGAGCAGGTCGACGCCGAACTCCTCCAGGGCGCTGGCCATGGAGAAGATGTTGCGGATGTCGTCGTCGATGACCAGGGCCGTTCGGCCGGTCAGGATGGCGTCTTCCTTGCGCGTCTGGGCCAGGGTGATGCGGGCCGTTTCCGACAGGCGATCGGTGGGCTCGTGCAGCAGCAGGGTGGCCTGCTCCACCAGCTGTTCCGGCGTGCGGGCCAGGCGCGCATGGCCGGCGAAGACCGCCAGCCGCAGCCGGCGCTCGTCCAGGGACGACAGGCTGTCGCCGGCGTAGATCACCGCGGGACGGTCGGCCGCCTTCAGCCATTCCACCAATTCGGGGATCGGCGCGGCGGAGGCGTCGATGATCAGGCTGTCGGCGGGCTTGATCTTCGTCCTCGCCAGACCCTTGAGCGCCTCGACCCGGACGACGGAGCCGAAGGCGGATTTCAGCAGGGCCTGGGCCTCGCCGGCGGGCCCGACCAGGATGAGGCGCCGGTTGGCGGTCGAGACGAATTTCTTCACCTCGTCGAGGCTCGCGACCACGCCTTCGCGGTCGATCGGCTTGGCGGTGAAGCCGAAGGCGCCGATCGACAGGCCGAGGCCGGCATGGTCGTGGGCCGAGATGACATGGACCGGGATGTGGCGCGTCTCGGGAGTCCGCTTCAGTAGGTCCAGAAGGGCCAGGCCGTCCATGTCGGGAAGTCCGACATCCAGCATGATCGCCTGGGGTCCGTAGCGGCGGGCCAAGGCGGTCGCCGCAATGCCCTCATGGGTGATCACCCCCTTGAAGCCGCTGTCGCGGACGAGAGCCAGAAGGATGGCGCCGAAGCGGGGATCGTCCTCGACGATCAGGATCACCGGATCGCCGGGCGCAACCGTGTCGCGGTCATCCGCCACGGGCTCGATGGTTTCCACCACCTCCTCCTCGGACGCGGTCCGCACCATGACGGCGCGGGACGCCTCCCGGGCCGAGGGGCCGGCGGCGGCCGCCGTCGGGCTGAAGTTCAGCGGCAGGAACAGGGTGAAGGTGCTGCCCTGGCCGGGTTCGCTCTCGACCTTGAGTTCGCCGCCGAGGGTGCGGGTGATCTCCCGGCTGATCGACAGGCCCAGGCCCGTGCCGCCGTATTTGCGGCTGGTGGTGCCGTCGGCCTGCTGGAAGGCCTCGAAGATGATGCGCTGCTTGTCCTCGGGAATGCCGATGCCGCTGTCCTGCACCGAGAAGGCGAGGACCTGGCCGGCCTTGTTGAGGTGTTCGTTGCCGGGGCTCCAGCCCTCGGCCACCCGGTCGACGCGCAGGCGCACCGAACCGTTGGCGGTGAATTTGAAGGCGTTGGACAGCAGGTTCTTGATGATCTGCAGCAGCCGCTTGTCGTCGGTGTACATCGACGGCGGCAGGTCGGGGTCGATGTCGATCGAGAAGTCCAGCCGCTTGTCCTGGGCGATCTGGGCGAAGGTGCGGTGCATCTGGTCGCGCAGGGACTCCAGCGCCATCTCGCCGATGTCCAGGGTGACGGTGCCGGACTCGATCTTGGACAGGTCGAGGATGTCGTTGATCAGGCCCAGCAGATCCGAACCGGCGGCGTGGATGTTCCTCGAGAATTCCACCTGTTTGGGCGTCAGATTGCCCTGGGTGTTCTCGCTCAGCATCTTGGACAGGATCAGCAGGCTGTTCAGCGGCGTGCGCAGCTCGTGGCTCATATTGGCCAGGAATTCCGACTTGTATTTCGACGTCAGGGCCAGCTGTTCGGCCTTTTCCTCGAGCGCGAAACGGGCCTGCTCGACCTCGCGGTTCTTGGCTTCCACCTGCTGGTTCTGGGCCGACAGCAGGACCGCCTTGTCCTCCAGTTCGGCGTTGGATTGCTGCAGTTCCTCCTGTTTGGCGCGCAGCAGTTCCTCGGACTGGCGCAAGGAGGCCGCCTGCTGCTCCAGCCGGTCGTTGGTGGACTTCAGCTCGTCCTGCTGGGCCTGAAGCTCGGCGGTCAGCAGCTGGGACTGGGTCAGCAGCCCCTCGGTGCGCATGTTGGCGGCGATGGTGCTGAGCACGATGCCGACCGACTCCATCAGCTGGCTGAGGAAGGACTGGTGGGTCTCCGAGAACTCGCCGAAGGTCGCCAGCTCGATCACCGCCTTGACCTCGCCCTCGAACAGGGCCGGCAGGATGATGATGTTCAGCGGCGCCGAGGTTCCCAGACCCGAGCCGATCTGGACATAGTCCTGCGGCACGTTGGTCAGAAGGATGCGCTCCTTCTCCTTGGCGCACTGGCCGATCAGGCTCTGGCCGAGGCGGAAGGTCGGCGACAGCTGTTCGCGCTCGGTCGCGGCGTAGGCCGCGGCGAGGACCAGGATGGGTTCGTCGCCAGCGTCCCGGTCCGAGACGTAGAACACCGCGTGCTGGGCGTTGATCAGCGGSGCCAGYTCSGACAGCACCATGTTCGACACCGTGGCCAGRTCGCGYTCGCCCTGCAGCATGCGGGTGAASCGGGCSAGGTTGGTCTTSAGCCAGTCCTGYTCGGTGTTCTTGAGGGTCTGATCCTTCAGGTTCCGGATCATCTCGTTGATGTTGTCCTTCAGCGCCGCGACCTCGCCGGAGGCCTCGACGGTGATGGAGCGGGTCAGCTCGCCCTTGGTCACNTGTTCGGTGTTCTTGAGGGTCTGATCCTTCAGGTTCCGGATCATCTCGTTGATGTTGTCCTTCAGCGCCGCSACCTCGCCGGAGGCCTCGACGGTGATGGAGCGGGTCAGCTCGCCCTTGGTCACSGCGGTCGAMACCTCGGCGATGGCGCGCACTTGGGTGGTCAGGTTGCCGGCCAGCTGGTTCACGTTGTCGGTTAGGTCGCGCCACAGGCCGGCGGCGCCGGGCACCCGGGCCTGGCCGCCCAGCTTGCCCTCGATCCCCACCTCACGGGCCACGTTGGTGACCTGGTCGGCGAAGATGGCGAGGGTCTCGATCATGCCGTTGATGGTGTCGGCCAGGGAGGCGATCTCGCCCTTGGCGTCCACGGTCAATTTCCGCTTCAGGTCGCCGTTGGCCACCGCGGTGACGACGTCGGCGATTCCGCGCACCTGACCGGTCAGGTTGGCGGCCATGGAGTTCACATTGTCGGTCAGATCCTTCCAGGTGCCGCCGACGCCCTCCACGCGCGCCTGGCCGCCCAGCTTGCCCTCGGTGCCGACCTCCTTGGCCACGCGCGTGACTTCCGAGGCGAAGGCGTTGAGCTGGTCCACCATGGTGTTGATGGTGTTCTTGAGCTCGAGGATCTCGCCCTTCACATCGACGGTGATCTTCTTCGACAGGTCACCCTTGGCCACGGCGGTGGTCACCTCGGCGATGTTGCGCACCTGGCCGGTCAGGTTGCCGGCCATGAAGTTCACATTGTCGGTCAGATCCTTCCAGGTGCCGGTCACGCCCTTCACCTGGGCCTGACCGCCCAGCTTGCCCTCGGTGCCCACCTCGCGGGCCACGCGCGTCACTTCGGAAGCGAAGGCGTTGAGCTGGTCCACCATGGTGTTGATGGTCGACTTGAGCTCGAGGATTTCTCCCTTCACGTCGACGGTGATCTTCTTCGACAGGTCGCCGTTGGCCACGGCGGTGGTCACCTCGGCGATGTTGCGCACCTGGCCGGTCAGGTTGTCGGCCATCAGGTTGACGTTGTCGGTGAGATCCTTCCACGCGCCGGTCACGCCGGTGACCTGGGCCTGGCCGCCCAGATTGCCCTCCGTGCCCACCTCGCGAGCCACGCGCGTCACTTCCGAGGCGAAGGCGTTCAGCTGATCCACCATGACGTTTATGGTGGATTTGAGCTCGAGGATTTCGCCCTTCACGTCGACGGTGATCTTCTTGGACAGGTCGCCATTGGCCACGGCGGTGGTCACCTCGGCGATGTTGCGCACCTGGCCGGTCAGGTTGGCCGCCATGAAATTCACGTTGTCGGTCAGGTCCTTCCAGGCGCCGCCGACACCCTTCACGTTCGCCTGGCCGCCCAGCTTGCCCTCGGTGCCCACCTCGCGCGCCACGCGCGACACCTCCGAGGCGAAGGAATTCAGCTGGTCCACCATGACGTTGATGGTCGATTTGAGCTCGAGGATTTCGCCCTTCACGTCGACGGTGATCTTCTTGGACAGGTCGCCGTTGGCCACGGCGGTGGTCACCTCGGCGATGTTGCGCACCTGACCCGTCAGGTTGTCGGCCATCAGGTTCACATTGTCGGTCAGGTCCTTCCASGYGCCGGYGACGCCCTCCACCTGGGCCTGGCCGCCGAGCTTGCCGTCGGTGCCCACTTCCTTGGCCACGCGCGTCACTTCCGAGGCGAAGGCGTTGAGCTGGTCCACCATGACGTTGATGGTGTCCTTGAGCTCGAGCACTTCGCCGCGGACCTGCACGGTGATCTTCTTGGACAGGTCGCCCTTGGCCACGGCGGTGGTCACTTCGGCGATGTTTCGAACCTGGCCGGTCAGGTTGTCGGCCATCAGGTTGACGTTGTCGGTGAGATCCTTCCAGGCGCCGGTGACGCCCGTGACCTGGGCCTGGCCGCCCAGCTTGCCCTCGGTGCCGACTTCGCGCGCCACGCGGGTCACYTCCGAGGCGAAGGCGTTGAGCTGGTCCACCATGGTGTTGATGGTCGACTTCAGTTCGAGAATCTCGCCCTTCACGTCGACGGTGATCTTCTTGGACAGGTCGCCCTTGGCCACCGCGGTGGTCACCTCGGCGATGTTGCGCACCTGACCGGTCAGGTTGGCCGCCATGAAGTTCACATTGTCGGTCAGGTCCTTCCAGGTGCCGGCCACACCCTTCACATTGGCCTGGCCGCCCAGCTTGCCCTCGGTGCCGACCTCGCGGGCCATCCGGGTCACTTCCGAGGCGAAGGAGTTCAGCTGGTCCACCATGGTGTTGATGGTGTTCTTCAGCTCCAGCACCTCGCCCTTCACNTCGCGGGCCATCCGGGTCACTTCCGAGGCGAAGGAGTTCAGCTGGTCCACCATGGTGTTGATGGTGTTCTTCAGCTCCAGCACCTCGCCCTTCACGTCGACGGTGATCTTGCGGCTGAGGTCGCCGTTGGCCACGGCGGTGGTCACCTCGGCGATGTTGCGCACCTGACCGGTCAGGTTGGCGGCCATGAAGTTCACGTTGTCGGTCAGGTCCTTCCAGGTGCCGGCCACGCCCTTGACGTTGGCCTGCCCGCCCAGCTTGCCCTCGGTGCCGACCTCGCGGGCGACGCGCGTCACCTCCGAGGCGAACGAGCCCAGCTGGCCCACCATGGTGTTCACGACCCGGCCGATGCGCAGGAATTCGCCGCGCAGGGGCTGTTCCTCGTTCTCGAGGTCCATGGTCTGGCTCAGGTCGCCCTTGGCCACGGCGCCGATCACCCGGGCCATTTCCGCCGTCGGGTGGACCATGTCGGCGATCAGGGTGTTGACGGCCTCGACGCTGTCGGCCCAGGCGCCGGTCGCCGCCGGGACCCGGGCGCGATTGTTGATCTTGCCCTGACGGCCGACAGCCTCGCCGAGACGGCTGAATTCGCGGCTCATCCGGTCGTTCAGTTCGACGACGTCGTTGAAGGCCTCCGCCAGGTCGCCGTCCATCCCGGTCAGTCCCCCGGGCAGGCGGACCGAGAAGTCACCCCTCCGGAACGCTCTCAGGGCTGTCAGCAGCTGTCGATTGTCGAGGTTCGGCTCTACGGCGGCGGCAAGCGACATCTTTCACCTTCAGCTCAGGGGCAACCGTCCGAAGGCTCCGTCGGCCGTCTGGCGGCAAGAAGGCGGTCCCGCTTTCGCGATCGCCGCGCCCCCGCCCACCTTCCGTCCGCTTCCCCCGAACCAACTGCAAAAAACCGCGAGGAACCGGAACGGTTCCGACAGACGGAACATATTTTGACGCGCCAATCGGGCCCGGGACGCCAGCGTCGCGCGCGAGGCGTACGCACCGCTGGCGCAGGACCGGAGACGGTCTCCTCCTGGCCTTCGCCGCCGCGTTTCTTCTGATGGGCGTGGCGCCCCTGCTGATCAACCTGATGCCGGCGCCGCGCGGGGAAGCCCGGATCGCCCCGATGACAGGCGGGCGATGCCGCCCTTCCGGTGGACTTCGGGACGCCGGGGCGTCAGCGTCGGATCATGAGCGAATCGCGCCCTGAAACGCCGGCCGACGGTCGCCCCGGATTCTATGAGTTCTTCGCAGGCGGCGGCATGGTCCGGGCCGGGCTGGGCGAGGGCTGGCGCTGCCTGTTCGCCAACGACATCGACGCCGGGAAGGGTCAGGCCTATCGCGCCAACTGGGGCGACGGCGATTTCCACCTCGGCGACATCGGCGCCGTGGCCGCGAGCGATCTGCCGGGCGCGGCCGATCTGATGTGGGGCTCGTTTCCGTGCCAGGACCTGTCGCTGGCCGGTGCGGGAGCCGGCCTGGGCGGACGGCGCTCGGGCACCTTCCACGCCTTCTGGGACGTGGTCCGGGGGCTGGCGGCCGACGGACGGGCGCCGGCGATCGTGGCGGTCGAGAATGTGTGCGGCACGCTGACCTCGCGGGGCGGCCGGGATTTCGAGGCGGTTTGCCGGACCTATGTCGAGGCGGGCTACCGCTGGGGCGCCCTGATCATCAATGCCGACCGGTTCCTGCCCCAGTCGCGGCCGCGGCTGTTCGTGGTCGGCGTGCGGGGCGATCTGCCGGCGCCGTCCGGCCTGACCGCGCTGGCGCCGCTCGCGCCGTTTCATCCGGCCGCCCTGCGCCGCGCCGTCGACCGGCTGCCCGAGAGCCTGCGCGGCCGGATGGTCTGGTGGCGGCTGCCCGAGCCGGGTGCGCGGCCGGCCGACCTGGCGGCGCTGATCGAGGACGATCCGGCTGATATGCCCTGGAGTCCGCCCGAACGGACCGCGCGGCTGCTGGCCCTGATGTCGCCGGTCAATCTGGCCAAGGTCGAGCAGGCCCGCGGCGACGGCGGTCGGCGCGTCGGGGCGCTGTACCGGCGGACCCGCCGGGGCGCCGACGGCGGCAAGCTGCAGCGGGCGGAAGTGCGCTTCGACATCGCCGGCTGCCTGCGCACCCCGGCGGGCGGGTCAAGTCGCCAGACGGTGCTGGTCATCGATCGGGGCGAGATTCGCTCGCGCCTGATGTCGCCGCGCGAGACGGCGCGACTGATGGGGCTGGCCGACCGCTACCGCCTGCCGGAGTCCGGCAGCGCCGCATACCGGCTGACCGGAGACGGGGTCGCCGTTCCCGTCGTGCGGCATCTGGCGGAATGGCTGTTCGAACCGATCCTCGATGCCGCGGGGGGCGCGCGCCGCGCGGCCTGATCCACGCCCACAGCCTCTTGCCAAAGCCGCGCAGCGGAGCATCATGCGGTGCAGGGGTCTGGGGAGATCATCGTGAAATATCTTGCACTAAGCCTTGCGGTTCTGGCGGCGGGAGCGGCCACGCCGGCGGCGGCCGAGAATTGGCATCCCTTCTCGCGCAGCCAGAACAACGTCTTCATGGCCGACGTCGACAGCATCGTGGCCAATGGCGACATCACCACCGTTCACGTGGCCACGGCGCCGAGGACCGGGACGCCGGGCGACTACAGCCATTCGGTGGAGACCTATGAAATCCAGTGCGCCACCGGCAAATGGCGCACCGCCGGCGTGATCGAATACGGTCCCGACGGCGCGGAAGCGGACCGCTATCCCGAGGAGGGGGCGGCCTGGGAGGACGTTCGTCCCAACACCTCGCCCCAGTTCCTCAACGATATCGTCTGCAAGGGTACGCGCGCCCAGCCGCCGACCTGGCCCAACATCAAGGCGTTCGTCGACGCCGGACGGAACTGAATCCTAGGCGTCGACGGCGGCGTCCAGGGCGTTGGCCTGGATGAACTCGCGGCGCGGCTCGACCACGTCGCCCATCAGCTTGGCGAACAGATCCGACGCATCCTCCTGATGCTCGACCTGCACCTTCAGCAGGGTGCGGGCGTTGACGTCCAGGGTGGTCTCCCACAGCTGTTCCGGGTTCATCTCGCCCAGGCCCTTGTAGCGCTGGATGGCGATGCCCTTCTTGCCGGCGTCGAGGACAGCTTCCAGCAGGTCCAGCGGACCGCGGACGGTGACCACCTTGTCCTTGCGGCGGAAGATGGCCGGCTTGTCGAACAGACCCTCGAAGGCGGCCGAGCGTTCGGCCAGACGGCGGGCGTCCAGCGAGCGGATCAGGGCCTCTTCCAGCACGATGCGTTCGGTCACGGCGCGGCGCACGCGCTCGAAGGCCACGGCCCCCTGCGCTCCGGGCTCGCCGGTCCAGTCGCCGTCGCCTTCCTCGGCATAGAGGTTCAGGCGGGCGGCGGCCTTCGCCGGATCGGACGCGTCTTCATCGAACAGGCCGGCCAGGGCGGACTGTTCGATAGCGAAGGCCGGGGCGCGCTGAGACAGACGGTCGACGCCGGCCTTGAAGGCCTTGGCCTCGCGCACCAGGGACTGCAGGTCCAGGCCGGTGCGGCGCTCGCCGGTCGGCAGGTCCAGTTCGGCCTCGGACGACCCCTCCTCAATGAGGTAGGAGTCCATCTCGGACTGGTCCTTGAGGTAGCGGGACTGCTTGCCCTTGGCGACCTTGTAGAGCGGCGGCTGGGCGATATAGACGTGCCCGCGCTCGATCAACTCGGGCATCTGGCGATAGAAAAAGGTCAGCAGCAGGGTCCGGATGTGGGCGCCGTCGACGTCGGCGTCGGCCATCAGGATGATCTTGTGATAGCGCAGCTTGTCGGCGTTGAAGTCGTCNATGTGGGCGCCGTCGACGTCGGCGTCGGCCATCAGGATGATCTTGTGATAGCGCAGCTTGTCGGCGTTGAAGTCGTCGCGGCCGATGCCGGTGCCCAGCGCCATGATCAGGGTGCCGATCAGCTCCGACGACAGCATGCGGTCGAAGCGCGCGCGCTCGACGTTCAGGATCTTGCCGCGCAAGGGCAGGACGGCCTGGTTCTCGCGGTTGCGGGCCTGTTTGGCCGAGCCGCCGGCGCTGTCGCCCTCGACGATGAACAGTTCGGACTTGGCGGGATCGCGTTCCTGACAGTCGGCCAGCTTGCCGGGCAGGGAGGCCATGTCCATCGAGGTCTTGCGCCGGGTCAGGTCGCGGGCCTTGCGCGCGGCCTCGCGGGCGGCGGCGGCCTCGATGATCTTGGCGACCACGGCCTTGGCCTCGACGGGGTGTTCCTCGAACCAGGTCGACAGGCCTTCGGAGCACAGCCCTTCCACCGCCGGGCGCACCTCTGACGAGACCAGCTTGTCCTTGGTCTGGGAGGAGAATTTCGGATCCGGAACCTTGACCGACAGGACGCAGGTCAGGCCTTCGCGGGCGTCCTCGCCCGAAACCGAGACCTTCTCGCGCTTGGCCGCGCCGGCGGCGTCGATATAGCCGCCCATGACCCGCGTCAGGCTGGCGCGGAAGGCCGAGAGGTGGGTGCCTCCATCCCGCTGGGGGATGTTGTTGGTGAAGCACAGCATGGTCTCGTGGTAGCTGTCGTTCCACCACAGGGCGAGATCGATCTCGATCCCTTCCTTCTTGCCGCGGATGACGATGACGTCCTTGAGGATGGGCGACTTGGACTTGTCCAGGTGGCGCACGAAGGCCTCGACCCCGCCCTCGTAGTGCAGGATTTCCTCGAACGGATCGGCCCCGCGATGGTCCTGCAGCTTGATGACCACGCCCGAGTTGAGGAAGGCCAGCTCGCGCAGGCGGTGCTCCAGCGTCTTCAGATCGAAGTCGATGTGGGCGAAGGTCGTCACCGACGGATAGAAGGTGACCTCTGTGCCCGACAGGACCTTGCCGTTGTCGCGCAACGGGGCGTCGCCGGTGACACGCAGGCTCTCGACCGTGTCGCCGCGCTCGAAGCGCATCTCGTGGCGTTTGC
The DNA here is from genome assembly GCF_001426805.1 of Brevundimonas sp. Root1423. Lineage (NCBI taxonomy): Bacteria > Pseudomonadati > Pseudomonadota > Alphaproteobacteria > Caulobacterales > Caulobacteraceae > Brevundimonas > Brevundimonas sp. Root1423. Next base: position 223 of record NZ_LMFL01000003.1, on the reverse strand, counting down.
CGTTGCGGTAGATGACCAGCTTCAGCCAGTCGCTGAGGGCGTTGACGACCGAGACGCCGACGCCGTGCAGGCCGCCCGAGACCTTGTAGGAATTCTGGTCGAATTTCCCGCCCGCGTGCAGCTGGGTCATGATGACCTCCGCCGCCGAGACGCCCTCCTCGCCGTGGATGTCGGTGGGGATGCCGCGGCCGTTGTCGGTCACGGTGACCGAGCCGTCGGCGTT